>CADCTH010000333.1 GCA_902805495.1 uncultured Actinomycetospora sp. | reverse complement strand
GGCGACGAGTTGCTGGCTGCCGCCGCGGACCCGGGCTCAGCGCGCCCGTAGCCGCCCGGGCCGGGGCCACAGCCGCCACCGCACCGGGCCGAGCGCCTCGGCGGGCCCCAGGGTGCGCGAGTCGGTGGAGGCCGCCGGCGCGTCGCCCACCGCGAACCACTCCCCGTCGAGCGGGAGCGCCGCGCGCTTGACCGAGAGCTGCCCCGGCCGCGACGCCCACCGCACCAGGGCCAGCTCGCCGGGCCGCACCGTCGCCCCCGGGCGGGCGAGGACGACGTCGCCGTCGCGCAGCGTCGGGACCATCGACCCGCCGCGCACCAGCACCCGCCGCGGGCAGCCCCGCACCAGGGCGATCACCACCGTGACCAGCAGCTCTCGGGCCGATCTCACCGGTGGCGCTCCACGTGTCGGCGATCCCCGACCGGGGTACGGTCCCTGTCGTCGGAACGATCACCATCCCCCACCAGGAAGAGGGAGGCGAGATGGGACTGCTCTCGCGCGTCCTCCGTCCGCGACTCGAGGCCACCGCGCACTGCGACCTCCCGTGCGGCGTGTACGACCCGGCCCAGGCCCGGATCGAGGCCGAGTCGGTCAAGGCGATCCAGGAGAAGTACCAGGCCAACGAGGACCCGGCCTTCCGGGCCCGCGCCATCCAGATCAAGGAGGAGCGGGCGGACCTCGTCAAGCACCACCTCTGGGTGCTGTGGACGGACTACTTCAAGCCGCCGCACTTCGAGAAGTACCCGCAGCTCCACGAGCTGTTCAACAAGGCCACCAAGGCCGCCGGCGGCGGGGAGGGCGGCGCCAAGTCGTCCATGGACCCGCAGTCGGGCCAGCAGGTGCTCGACCACATCGCGGAGATCTCGGACATCTTCTGGGAGACCAAGAAGGGCTGAGCACCCGCGCTCACGAGACGAACGAACGGCGAGTTCACTGCGCAGGAAGCAGCGAACTCGCCGTTCGTTCGTCGAGCGGCCGTCGAGCGGGTAGAGGACAGCCGTGACCACCGCCAGCCCCACCGGACGCGTCTACGTCCTGCGTCACGGCGAGACCGAGTGGTCCCGCGCCGGGCGCCACACGAGCCGGACCGACCTGCCGCTGACCGAGGTGGGCCGCGAGGCGGCGCGCACCGCCGGGCGCCTGCTGGTCACGCTGCGGGGGGAGGACGCCCCGGCGCCGGTCGTGTGGACGAGCCCGCGGCGCCGCGCGACCGAGACCGCCCGCCTGGCCGGCCTCGAGCCCGACGCCGTCCGCGAGGACCTCGTCGAGTGGGACTACGGGGCCTACGAGGGCCGCACCACCCCGGAGATCCGCGAGGACGACCCGGGCTGGACGGTGTGGACCCACGCCAGCCCCGGCGGGGAGACGGGCGCCGAGGTCGCCGCGCGGCTCGACCACGTGCTCGCCGACGCCGAGCGCGAGCTCGCCGACCGCGACGTCGTGCTGGTCGGGCACGGGCACGCGGGCCGCGTGCTCATCGCCCGCTACCTGGGCCTGGACGCGACGGCGGGCGTCGGGTTCGCGTTCGACGCCGCGTCGGTGACCGTGCTGGGCCACGAGCGCGGCGTGCCCCGCATCGACCTGCTCAACGCCCCCGGCGGCCTCGTCGAGCCACCCCCGCCGCCCGCGGACCGCTAGCAGAGCCCAGCGCTACCCCCCGGCCCACTCCCGCGCCGGGCGCGACACCAGGCCCGCGAGCACCGCCAGGGCGAACACCAGCACCGGCACGCCCCAGTCGGGGCGCCCGGAGGGCACGGCGGCGTAGAAGGCGCAGCCGATGGCGAGCAGCTGCGCGACCACCGACGGGCCGCGCGCGCCGCGATGGCCGAGCAGCAGCGCCACCCCGGCCACCGCGACCGCGATCGCCAGCAGGGCGACGAAGCCCCACACCGAGAACGTCAGGCCCGCGATCACCATCAGCACGACGACGACCACGCCGACGACGCCCTCCGCGAGCACGCCGAGGGCCGCGAGCCGCACGGGACGGGGCACCATCGGACCAGCGCTCACACCGGTCAGCCTAGGCGTCGCCACCCTCCGGGTCGGGGAGACGGCGGAGAGATCGGCGACATCCACACCCGGCACCCCCCGGACGGAGGGGGTGAGCCGTCTACGGTGAGCGCCGTGCGCGCGCTGCTCGTGGCCAACCCGTCGGCCACCACGACGACGGCGGCCGGTCAGGACGTCATCGCGCACGCGCTCGCCAGCGAGATCAAGCTCGACGTCGTCGAGACCCGCTACCGCGGGCACGCCGCCGACCTCGCCGCCCGGGCCCGCTCCGAGGCGGTGGACCTCGTCGTCGTGCTCGGCGGCGACGGCACCGTCAACGAGGCCCTCAACGGGCTGCTCGCCGACGGCCCCGGCGACCACGTGCCCGCGCTCGGGGTCGTGCCCGGCGGCTCGGCCAACGTCTTCGCGCGCGCGCTCGGCGTGCCCGGCGAGCCGCTGGAGGCCACGCACACCCTGCTGGGCGCGATCGCCCAGGGCCGCTCGCGCACCGTCGGGCTCGGGCGCGCCGACGAGCGGTGGTTCAGCTTCAACGCCGGGCTCGGGTGGGACGCCGACGTCATCGCCTCCATGGAGCGCGCCCGCGGGCGCGGGCGCGAGGCCACGCCGACCCGCTACGTCGCCACCTCGATCCGCCGCTGGACGCGGGCACGGGTCGACCCGCCCGACCTGACCGTCGAGATCCCCGGCCAGGAACCCGTGAGCGGCGTGCGTCTGGCGCTGGTGTCCAACACCGACCCGTGGACCTACCTCGGCGCCCGCCCGGTGCGCACCAACCCGGGCTGCTCGTTCGACGGCGGCCTCGGGGTGTTCGCGCTGCGCCACCTCGGGCTGCCCACCGTCCTGCGCCTCGTGCACCAGGTGCTGCGCCAGGACGGGGCCACGGGGCTGCGCTCGGTGGTGC
Organism: uncultured Actinomycetospora sp.; assembly: GCA_902805495.1. Classification (GTDB taxonomy): domain Bacteria; phylum Actinomycetota; class Actinomycetes; order Mycobacteriales; family Pseudonocardiaceae; genus Actinomycetospora. Next base: position 11,746 of record CADCTH010000333.1, on the reverse strand, counting down.
GCCACGACGACGTGCCCGCGCTGCGCATCACCTCGAGCGAGCCGGTGAACCTCCAGGTCGACGGCGACCACCTCGGACAGCGCAGCGACGTCGAGTTCGTGGCGGTCCCCGAGGCGCTGCGGGTGGTCGTGTGACGCGGCGGCGCGGACCGGGCGGGCCACCCCCGGGGTTCTGAATCGAGCCCTGCTGCGGACCCGCACGACCGCTCGTCGCACGGTGCCGGACGGGTGGACGGTTCGTCGTGTCGGGATCGTCGCTCGTCGCAGCCGGACGGCCATGACGGTGCGCGCCATTCCACTCACCGACCGAGTTCGTCCGTCGAGCCGCTTGCCACTCGATCTCACTGGTCACGTCCTGCAGATTGAGTCGCATCCCCCGCGAATACCGGGAAGGGCGCACGACCCGAGAGGGACGCGCAGTCCGCACCGGGATGGGTCCGGCGTCCGAGAAGTGAGCGGACGACGGGCGGGAGGTCGACACCAGACCTCCGTGCCAGGTCGTGGGCCCGACGGAGGGCCCGCGACGAGGTCGAGACGACGACGACCACGACGAGTGCGCGCCCCGAAGCGCACCCACCGAGGAGCTCAGCAATGGACTGGCGGAACGACGCTGCTTGCCGCGACGAAGACCCGGAACTGTTCTTCCCCGTCGGCACGAGTGGCCCCGCACTTTCCCAGATCGCGCGCGCCAAGAGCGTGTGCCGGCGTTGCCCGGCCATGACCGAGTGCCTCAAGTGGGCGCTCGAGTCGGGCCAGGACGCGGGCGTCTGGGGCGGAGCGAGCGAGGACGAGCGCCGCGCGCTCAAGCGTCGCGGCATCCCGGCCGAGGTGCACACCGGCGCCTGACCGACCGGATCGGACGCTCGCTCCCCACGCGTCCGGTCCCGCACCGACAGCTCGACCCGAGGGCCCCGGCCCCGTCCGCCCGGACGGCGCCGGGGCCCTCGTGCGTGATCAGCGGCCCCGGTGCTGCAGCGGCACGCCGAGGACCGCCTGCGTGCCGCCGTCCTCGCCGGGGCGGATGCTCAGGCTGCCCGCCAGCTCGGAGTCGACGAGGGTGCGCACGATCTGCAGGCCCAGCCCCGGGGCCCGCTCCAGCGAGAACGTCTCGGGCAGCCCGCGCCCGTCGTCGCGGACCTCCACCTCGAGCTGCGCGGCGGTGCGCCGGGCGGCGATGACCACCGAGCCCGACGCCCGCTCGGCGAACCCGTGCTCGAGGGCGTTGGACACCAGCTCGGTGACCACCATGACCAGCGGCGTCGCCATCACGGCGGGCAGCACGCCGACCTCGCCCTCGCGGCGCATCGAGACGCGCCGGTCCGGGCGGGCGAGGTCGTTCATCATCGGCAGCACCCGGTCGAGCACCTCGTCGATGTCCACCCGCTCGTCCACCGACGCGGCCAGCGCCTCGTGCACCAGCGCGATCGACGCCACCCGGCGCACCGACTCGGTCAGCGCCTCCTGGGCCTCGCTGTGCGGGGTGCGGCGGGCCTGCAGGCGCAGCAGCGCGGCGACGGTCTGCAGGTTGTTCTTCACGCGGTGGTGGATCTCGCGGATCGTCGCGTCCTTGCTCAGCAGCGCCCGGTCGCGGCGGCGCACCTCGGTGACGTCGCGGACCAGCACCAGGGCGCCGCTGGGCACCCCGCGCGGGCGCAGCGGCAGGGCGCGCAGCAACGCGGACGCCCTGTGGCCCTCGAGCTCGGAGCGGGAGGACGGCGTGCCCGCGAGCGCCTCGCGCAGGTGCTCGGCCGCCTCGCCGGCCTCGACGGCGTCGTCGGCGACCTCGCGGACCACGGTGGCGAGGTCGGCGCCCACCAGCTCCTCGGTCCGGCCGAGGCGGTGGAACGCCGACGCGGCGTTGGGGCTCGCGTAGAGCACGCGCCCCGACGAGCTGAGGCGCACCAGCCCGTCGCCCACCCGCGGCGTCGACGAGCCCTCGTCGCGGCCGGCGGCGACCGGGAAGGTCCCGTCGGCCACCATCTGGCACAGGTCGGCGGCGACGGCCAGGTACGAGACCTCGAGCGTGCTCGGCACCCGGGGCGCGGCGAGGTTGGTGTCGCGGCCCAGGACGGCCACGACGTCGCCGGCAGAGCCCTCCCCCGGCACCCGGACCGGCACCACCTCGCGGCGCACCGACCGTCCCCGCAGCCAGCGCGGCTGGTCCTCGCGGCGCATCGCCGCGTCCTGCAGGGCCCGCTCGAGCTGCGGGACCTGGCTGGCCGACGCGGTGGCGCCCACCATGTCCTCGGGGTGGGCGGTCGCCGTCGTCGTCGGGCGCGACTGGGCGACGCAGAGGAACCGGCCCGGAGCCACCGGCACCCAGAGCAGGAAGTCGGCGAACGACAGGTCCGCGAGCAGCTGCCACTCGGCGACCACCCGCTGGAGGTGGGCCACCGCGGCCCCGGTCAGCGCCGTGTGGGCCGCCAGCAGGTTCGACAGCGTCGACACCGGGCGACCACGGTTCCCCACGGCGATCATCCAACCACCGCGCTCGGGAGACGGAGCGCAGCGGAGCTCGACCCGTGGAGCAGAGCGACGCCTCCCGACGTGGGACGATGGGCGCATGTCGAAGCGCGCGCGCCAGAAGCGGGACCGCAAGAAGAAGGCCAGCAACCACGGCAAGCGCCCCAACTCCTGAGCGCCTGCCCCGCACGCACGAGGGCCCGCCCGCGGTGATCGCGGGCGGGCCCTCGTGCGTCGTGCGGGGTATCAGCTGCGCCAGGACTCCACGCGGGTCTGGTTGATCTCGACGACGGTGCCGGCCGGGCCACGCTCGACGGTGACGTCGGCCTGCTCGAGCACCGAGTGGCGGATCTGATCGCGCAGCCTCTGGTGCAGGCCCGCCGGGGCTTGCTCGCCGCCGCAGCTGCGGCTGAGCAGCGTCTTGACCTTCTCCTCGAGCCCGTAGCGGGCCAGGCACGGGCCGCACTCGTCGAGGTGGCGCCGCAGCTGGGCGTCGCGCTCGGGGTCGCACTCGTTGTCGAGCAGCAGCCAGACCTCGGCGAGGACCTCCGAGCAGTCGGTCTCGTGGGGCTCTCCGCAGCTCATCGCGCGGCCCCCTCTCCCGTCGTCACGCGGGCACCGTTCTCGTCGCGCAGGAAGCCGCGCTCGCGGGCCGTGCCGGTGAGCGCCTCGCGCAGCTGGCGCCGGCCGCGGTGCAGCCGCGACATCACGGTGCCGATCGGCGTGCCCATGATCTCGGCGATCTCCTTGTAGGCGAAGCCCTCGACGTCGGCGAGGTACACCGCCATGCGGAAGTCGTCGGGCAGGGCCTGCAGCGCGTCGCGGATGTCGGTGTCGGGGAGGTTCTCGAGCGCCTCCGCCTCCGCCGACGGCAGGCCGGCCGAGCTGTGCTCACCGGCCTGGGCCAGCTGCCAGTCCTGGATCTCGTCCGTGGGTGACTGCTGGGGCTGGCGCTGCTTCTTGCGGTAGGTGTTGATGTAGGAGTTGGTGAGGATGCGGTACATCCACGCCTTGAGGTTGGTGCCGGGCGTGAACGAGGCGAACGAGGAGTACGCCTTGAGCACCGTCTCCTGGACCAGGTCCTCCGCGTCGGCCGGGTTGCGGGTCATCCGCAGGGCCGCCGCGTAGAGCTGGTCGACCATGGGCATGGCGTCGCGCTCGAACCGCTCGGCGCGCTGCTCGGGCGTCTCGGTGGCGAGGTCGATCTCGCCGGGCCGCCCGGCCTCGTCGTCGCGCTGGTCTGCTGTCGTCGCCCTCGCCGCGTCGGCCACGGGGCTCCCTTCGGGCCGCGCTCTCGGCGCGGTCGGGACGTCGGTGAATCCCGCGGAGACTACCCGCGTCGGGAGCACCCCATCCCGCCCTGCGGACGACGTCACGCCGTCGAACGGCGTCGCGGCGGCCGGACGGGCCTCCGCCCTCGTCATCACTGCTGGCATGTCCGGCTCAACGCCGTCCCGGGGTGCGGGATTCCCCGGGGTCCGCCGGACCCGTCCGGGCTAGGCTCGCCGCCCGTGGCGCGACGAGCGGCGGCATCGACGCCGGCCCTGGCGGCGCTGGACGACGCGGGGATCGCCTACTCCCTGCACCCGTACACCGCGCCCGGTCGCGCCGCCTACGGCACCGAGGCCGCCGACGCCCTGGGCCTCGACCCGCGCCGGGTGCTCAAGACGCTGGTCGCCGAGGTCGACGGCACGCCGGTGCTCGCGATGGTGCCGGTGGCCGGGACCCTCGACCTCAAGGCGTTGGCGTCGGCGTGCGACGGCAAGCGGGCGGTGATGGCGGACCCCGCGAAGGCCCAACGGCTCACCGGCTACGTCGTCGGCGGCATCGCCCCGCTCGGCGGACGCCAGCCGCTCGCCGTCGTCGTCGACCTGTCGGTGGCCGAGCACGGGACCGTGTTCTGCTCGGCCGGCCGCCGGGGGCTGCAGATGGAGCTGGCCCCCGACGACCTCGTCGCCGCCACCGGCGCCGAGCTGGCCGAGATCAGCGCCGCCTAGCCGAAGAACACCCGCAGGTCGCCGACGATCGCGTCCGGCACCTCCATCGCCGCGAAGTGCCCGCCGCGGGGGTGGCGGCTCCAGTGGACGATGTTCGTGTTGTCGCGCTCGGCGAACACCTTGATCGTCTGGAAGTCGTCGGCGAAGACCTGCACGCCGGTCCGCGCGGCGCTGACCCGCGGCTCGACACCCGAGTGCGCCTCCTCGAAGTGGTAGCGCGCGGCCGTGGCGGCGGTGTTCGTCAGCCAGTACAGCGAGACCTGGGTGAGGATCTGCTCCTCGGTGACCAGGCTCGTGCCGTTGCCGAAGCTGTTGAACAGCTCGTCGTAGGCGAGCTGACCGACCGGCGAGTCGGCGAGCCCGACGGCGACGGTCTGCGGGCGCGAGCCGTTCATCTGGTTGTAGCCGCCGACCTGCTGGAACCACTGCATGTGCTCGAGGCCGGCGTAGTCCGAGGGCTCCAGGCGCTCGAACTCGCTCGGGTCGCCCGACGGGAAGCTGAACAGGTGCAGGACGTGCAGGCCGAGGAGCCCGAGCGGGTCGAGCAGCCCCAGCTCGCGGGAGATCATCGCGCCGCCGTCGCTGCCGTGGGCGCCGTAGGCCTCGTAGCCGAGCCGGCGCATCAGCGTGTCGTAGGTGCGCGCGACGCGGGCCATCGTCCAGCCGCGGTCGGCCACCGGCGTGGAGAAACCGAACCCGGGCATCGACGGCACGACCACCGAGAACGCGTCCTCGCGACGCCCGCCGTGGGCCACGGGGTCGGTGAGCGGCCCGATCATGTCCAGGAACTCCGCGAACGAGCCCGGGTAGGTGTGCAGCAGGAGCAGCGGCGTCGCGTCCGCCTCGGACGACGGCACGTGGACGAAGTGGATCGTCTGGCCGTCGATCTCGGTGCGGAACTGCGGGAACGCGTTCATCCGCGCCTCCTGGGCACGCCAGTCGAACGTCGTGCGCCACCGCTCGACCATCGCGGCGAGGTAGTGGTTCGGGGTGCCGTAGTCCCAGTCGTCCCCGGGTGCCGGGCGGGGCAGGCGGGTGCGGGCGAGCCGGTCGGCGAGGTCGTCGAGCTCGGCCTGCGGGACCTCGATGGTGAAGGGGGTGACGGTGTCGCTGCTCATGGGAGAACGGTACGAACCAACCAGGCACCGTTCGTTCCTCGTTCTGCGGCAGGATTCTTCCCGTGCGCGACACCTCGGCCCGGATGCTGGCCCTGCTCTCCCTGCTGCAGTCCCGCCCGGACTGGCCGGGCCCGGAGCTGGCCGAGCGCCTCCGGGTGAGCACCCGCACGATCCGCAACGACGTCGCCCGGCTGCGCGAGCTCGGCTACCCCGTGGACGCGGAGACCGGACGGGCGGGCCGCTACCGGCTCGGGGTCGGGGCAGGTGTCGGGGCCAAGCTGCCGCCGCTCCTGCTCGACGACGAGGAGGCGGTGGCGATCGCCCTCGGACTGCGCGCCGGTACCGGTCTGGCGGGCACCCACGAGGCCGGCGAGCGGGCGCTCGCGAAGCTCGAGCGCGTCCTGCCGCACCGTCTGCGGCGCACCGTCGGCGCCCTCACCGCGGCCACCGACCGCGGGCTCGAGAACACCGGGTCCGACGCGCCCGACCCGGAGGTGGACCCCGCGCTGTTGCGCACGGTCGCGGAGGCGATCCGGGACCGGACGTCGGTGCGGGTCGCCGGAGCCGACGGGCCCACCCGGCTCCTCGAGCCCTACCGGCTCGTGAGCTGGCAGCGCCGCTGGTACGTCGTGGTGCGCGAGCCCCGCGACGGGCGGTGGACCGTGCTCCGCGCCGACGGCCTGGAGCTGCGCACCCCGGCCGGCCCGCGCTTCTCCCCCGTCGAGCCGCCCGAGGATCTCACCGACCTGGTGCTGCGCGAGGTCGCGGCCACGGGGTGGGCGGTGCACGCGCGGATCCTCGTGCACGCCCCGGCGTCGGAGGTGCTCGCGCGGATCCACCCCGCGGTCGGCGTGGTCGAGCCCCGCGACGCGCGGAGCTGCGTGCTCGTCACCGGCGCGGACAGCGTCGCGACCGTGGCCGCCTACATCGGCATGCTCGACATGGACTTCCGCGTCGACGGGCCGCCCGAGCTCGTCGCGCAGCTGCGGACCTCGGGCGAGCGGTACCTGCGCGCCGTGGCGGGCGCCGGGTGACCGTCCGGCTCAGCGCACGGGCGGGAGGTCGCGGACACCGGGGAAGAGCCCGTCCAGCCACGGCGCGACGGCGTCGCGGACGGGGCCCTTGGCCCGCAGCGAGTGGTCGCCGCGCACCGTCACCACCTCGCGGTGGGCGGCGGGCGCCGGGACGCCGAAGCGGTCCGCGTCGCCGGAGACCGCGAGCACCGGGATGCCCGCCGCGTCGACCGCGTCGATCTCGGGTCCGCGGTCGGGACGCGTGCCGTCCCGGCGCGCGGGCGCCAGCAGCGGGAACGCCAGGGTGAGCACGCCGATGGGGGCGGGGGTCGCGACGACTGCCCCGCGGCAGGCCACGCGCGCGCCCGACGACCGCCCGCCGTGGAGCTGCGGTGTGTCGGGGAACCGCCGGGTGAGCGCGGCGAGGACGCAGGCCCAGGACTCGTCGAGCTGCGCGGCCGGGGCCGGCGCCTTGCGCCCGGCCACCCGATAGGGCTGCAGCACGCGCGCGACCGCCAGGAACAGCCCGTGGCCCGCCTCGGCGGCGGCGAGGAGGTCGGGCGCCTCGATGCCCCCGCCCGCGCCGTGGCCCAGCACCACGAGCCCGCAGCACAGCCCGGGGCGGCGCACCGCGACACGGGCCGGGCCGTGCGGCGTGGGGACGTCGAACTCGTCGACCTCCCTGGTCATCGGGTGATCACTGGGTGGCAGGTACGTCGGCGTCCAGATCGAGGTCGAGGCCGACCTGCTCGGGCTCGTCGTGGGTCTCCTCGAGCAGCTCCGGCCCGTGGTTGGCCACGTTGTTGACCTTGGTGGACACCTGGCGCAGCTCGAGCGAGGTCAGCAGCTCGGGCGGCGGAGGCTCGAGCAGGCCGGTGGGGTCGTCGTTGTCGGGGTCGAGCCAGGCCTGCCAGCGCTCGGCCGGCAGCACCAGCGGCATCCGGTGGTGGATCGCCGTGAGCGGGCCGGCGGCGTCGACCGTGACCACCGTGGTGCTGATCAGCGGGGCCGTGCCCTGGGGCGCGTCCTTCGGGCGCCAGGTCTCCCACAGCCCCGCGAAGGCGATCGAGCGCCCGCCGGGCAGCGTGATGAAGTACGGCACCTTGCGCCCGGCGGGCCCGTCGCGCTGCCACTCGAACCACCCGTCGGCGGGGAGCAGGCAGCGCCGCCCCTTCGCCGCGCGGCGGAAGGCGGGCTTGCCGGTCAGCGAGTCGGCGCGTGCGTTGATCATGCGGTTGCCGACCTTGGGGTCGTCGGCCCAGCCGGGCACCAGGCCCCAGCGCATCGCCCGCAGGCTGCGCTCGAGCCGCTGCGGGTCGGCCTTGCCGGCCGCGTCGCGCGGGTGCCGGTCGACCACCGCGAGCACCGTCGTCGTGGGCGCGACGTTGTGCTCGGGCCCGGGCCACGCCCCGTCGGTGGCGTCGAGGGCGTCGAACTCCTCGGCGAGGGTGGCCGGGTCCTTCGCCTGGCTGTAGCGGCCGCACATGCCGTCCATCCTGGCACCGGCCACCGACAGCCGGCCGCCCGCGAGAGGATGGGGTCATGGAGCAGGCGTGGAGCGCACCCGTGGCGCACGGACCGGTCCGGGGCACGGTGTCGGTGCCCGGGTCGAAGTCGGTGACCAACCGGGCGCTGGTCCTCGCCGCGCTGGGTGCCGACGGGCGGACGCGCCACGTGCGCGGCGCCGCGCGCTCGCGCGACACCACCTTGATGGCCGGCGCCCTGGCCGCGCTGGGGGCCACCGTCGCGACGACCGAGGGGCGCGCCGGCACCGTCGACCTGGCGATCACCGCCCCGGAGACCTTCCACGGCGGGCACGTCGACTGCGGGCTCGCCGGCACCGTCATGCGCTTCGTCCCGCCGCTGGCCGCCCTGGCCGACGGCCCCGTCGTCCTCGACGGCGACGAGCGCGCCCGCGAGCGGCCGATGGGCGGGATCGTCGCCGGCCTGCGCGGCCTCGGGGTCGAGGTCCTCGGCGAGGCGCTGCCGCTGACCGTCGCCGGCGGGCCCCACCCGCCCGGGGGCGAGGTGACCGTCGACGCGTCGGCCTCGAGCCAGTTCGTGTCGGCGCTGCTGCTCTCCGGCGCCCGCTACGCCCGGGGCGTCACCGTCGCCCACGCCGGCGTGCGGGGGGTGCCGTCGCTGCCCCACGTGGCGATGACCGTGGCGATGCTGCGCGCGGCGGGGGTGGTCGTCGACGCGGGCACCGACCGCTGGCACGTCGCCCCCGGCCCGGTGCGTGCCGCTGCGGTGTACGACGTGGAGCCCGACCTGTCCGGCGCCGCGGTGTACCTCGCCGCGGCCGCCGCCACCGGCGGCGAGGTCACGGTGGCGGGCTCGCCCGACACCGACCTGCAGCCCGGCAGCACCGTCCTCCGGGTGCTCGAGGCCTTCGGCGCGCAGGTGGCGCGCGACGCCGACGGCCTCACCGTCCGCGGTCCCGACCGGCTCACGGGCGTCGACGTCGACCTCACCGAGGTCAGCGAGCTCACCCCCACCGTCGCCGCGCTGGCCGCGCTGGCCGCCCGCGACGGGGCCCGCTCGCGGCTGCGCGGCGTCGGGCACATCCGCGGCCACGAGACCGACCGGCTCACCGCCCTGGCCGCCGAGCTGGGCACGGTCGGGGCGCGCGTCACCGAGACCGACGACGGCCTGGAGATCGCCCCGGCGCCGCTGGGCGCGCCCACCCGACCCTGGCGGGCCTACGCCGACCACCGCATGGCCACCGCGGGCGCGATCGTCGGGCTCGTGGTGCCCGGCGTCGCGATCGACGACGTCGCCGCCACCACCAAGACCCTGCCCGACTTCGCCGACGACTGGCCCGCGCTGGTCGCCGCGCCGGTCGGGGCCTGAGGGGGCGGCCGGTGCCGAGCGGGTCACGGGGCGGGGGGCGCGGCGAGACGTCGCGGCTCGACGAGTCCGACGTCCGGGTGCGCCCGGGCCGGGGCACGCGTCCGCGCAGCAAGCGCCGTCCCGACCACGCCGACGCGACCGAGGGCATGGTCGTCGGCGTCGACCGGGGACGGTGGACCTGCGCCCCGGACGTGGACCCCGATCTCCGGGTCACCGCGATGCGCGCCCGCGAGCTCGGACGCACGCCGGTCGTGGTGGGCGACCGGGTGGGGCTGGTCGGCGACGTCTCCGGGGGCGACGACGCGCTGGCGCGCATCGTGCGGGTGTCCGAGCGCGCGAGCGTCCTGCGCCGCACCGCCGACGACACCGACCCCTACGAGCGGATCGTCGTCGCCAACGCGTCGCACCTGATCATCGTCACGTCGCTGGCCGACCCGCTCCCCCGCACCGGCTTCGTCGACCGCGCGCTGGTCGCGGCCTACGCCGGCGGGCTGACGCCGGTGCTGTGCCTGACGAAGGCCGACCTCGCCGACCCGGAGCCGTTCGCCGCGCAGTACGCCGAGCTCGACCTGCCGGTGGTCGTCACCCGGGCCGGGGACCCGGAGCAGGTGCGTCCGGTCGTCGACGGGCGGGTCACCGCGCTCGTCGGGCACTCCGGGGTCGGCAAGTCGACGCTGGTCAACCAGCTGGTGCCCGACGCCGACCGCGCGGTGGGCGTGGTGTCGGGCGTCGGCAAGGGGCGGCACACGTCGACCTCCGCGGTGGCGCTCGCCCTGCCCGACCACCGCGGCTGGGTGATCGACACCCCGGGCATCCGCTCGTTCGGCCTCGCGCACATCGCGCCCGACGACGTGGTGGCCGCGTTCGGCGACCTGGCCTCGGCGATCGAGGACTGTCCCCGCGGGTGCTCGCACCTCGGGCCGCCCGCGGACCCGGAGTGCGCCCTCGACGCCGAGGTCGCCGCGGGGCGCCTGCCGGTGGGCCGGCTGGAGGCGCTGCGGCGCGTGCTCACCGCGCTGCGCATCCCGGCATGGGAGATGTGACGGTCCTATGCCGGGGCGGGGACCGCGCCGAGCTGGACCAGCATGCCGAGGATGTCCTGATGGTGGCGGTTCGCGACGATCTGCCCGTCACGCCACGTCTGCCACATCGTCGACCACATGGTGAACGCACGTCCGGACGGCGGCAGGGTGTTCGCGCCCGCCGAGAGCGGTCCCGTCTGCGTGCCGCGCCACACGACCTCGAGCACCGCCAGGTCGCCGTCGGTCACGAGGCGGACGACCTCGCCGGTGACGTCGGGGACGCCGGTCCGCCAGTCCTGCAGAGCGGCGATGATCTCGTCGGGTCCGAGCAGCGAGCGTCCGGTGGCGGTTTCCTCGTACGTGCCCTCGGGGGGGCTCATGGCCCGGATCGCGTCCCAGTCACCGCGGTTGAACGCCTCGACCGACTCGCGGGCCTGCTGCTCGAGTTGCGTGTCGGTCATCGGGGACTCCTCTTCTTTGTGGTGTGAGTCACCCATGATGGGAGGAACCATGCGCCTCGCCTACCACCGAAAGTAGTCACAAGGCCCGGCTGCTGGACCATTCGAAGGACCTCCCGGTCAATCCCGGGTCAGGCCGCCCGTCGGCGCGGAGCGCCGGCGGCGACGCAGGTCCAGCGCACCGACCACGACCACGTGCGGGAAGGTCAGCGCGAGCAGGAGCGCGACGCCGGTCACGACGACGTCCTGGTGGGCGCGGAGCATCCACAGGACGGCCAGGACGCCGAGCGCGCCCACGCTGGGCAGTGCCGCCGCGCGGAGGAAGGCGACGGCCTGCGCGCCGCGCCCGGCCCCCGGGGCCAGGAGCTCCACCAGGCGGCGGGTGTGGCGCAGGGCGTGCCAGGCCCCGAAGTAGACGCCGAACGCGACGAGGGGCGGCGTGGTCAGGAAGAGCACCAACAGCGTCGCGACCTCCACCGCCTCCCGGTGCCACCCGCGCCGCAGGGCGACGGCCGCGACGACCAGCGCCGCGCCGCCGACGACGACGAGGACGGCGAGGGCCGCCGTCGGTCCCGCCGCCGACACGGCGACGGACCCGCCGGGCAGGGCGGCGAGCGCGGCCACCAGGCCGGCGACGAGGCCCCCGGCCAGGGGCGCGAGGGCGGCGCGCCCCTCGTCCGACGCCAGGGGGATCCCGACGACGACCAGCCCGAGCACCACGGCCCCCGTCGTGCCTGCCGCCGGACCCAGCGTGCGCCGGCCTCCGCGCTCGGTGGCGAACGCGATCTCGCCCCACGCGAAGTGCGCGGCGGCGACGAGCAGG
>CADCTH010000332.1 GCA_902805495.1 uncultured Actinomycetospora sp. | reverse complement strand
GCTGCGCGGGCCGCGCGCGCAGGCGCTGGGCTTCGTGGCCCGGGGGCGGGTGTTCGACGGGCGCCTCGACGAGGCCGGCGCGCTGCTGGCCGAGGCGACGGAGCTCGCGGCGAACCCGGTGCACGTCGCCAGTGCGCGGTCGCTCGGGCGGGCCCACGACCGCTGGCTCGCGGGCGACACGGCGGCCGCGCTCCCCGCGTACGACGCCGCCGTCGACCTGCTCCGTCGCGCCGAAGCCACGAGCCCGACCCCTGGATGGGGAGAGCGGGCGGTGCTGCGGACGGCGTGCCACTCCGACGACCCGGAGCCGCGCGAGGAGCTGCGCGGCTCCGACGTGCTGGTCCAGGCGCTCAACCGGGCGGCGCTGCACCTCTGCGACGCCGTCGCCGCGGCCGAGTGCGGCGACGATCCCGGCCCGGAGCTCGCCACCGCGGACGAGATCCTGCGGCACCGGCCCTTCTTCCGCCACCTGCTGCGCTGCTTCCTGCTCGAGCACACGGTGCTCGACGACCCCGTCCCCGTGCTGCACGAGGCCCTGGCCTGGGCCGGCGGCACCGGGGAGATCCGGTTGGCGGCGTGGTGCCGCGAGCGGTTGCGTGGCCTCGGGGCGCCGGTGCCGCGCCCGCAGCGCGACGCCACGGACGTGCCGCCGGACCTGCGCGCGCTCGGCGTGACCGGGCGCGAGATGGAGGTGCTGCGCCTCGTCGCGGAAGGCCTGGCCAATCCGGAGATCGCCGAGCGCCTGGTCCTGTCGCGGCGCACCGTCGAGACGCACGTCGGGAACCTGCTGGCGAAGACCGGGGCGACGAGCCGGGGCGCGCTGCGGAGACGGCTCCCGGGCTGAGGCCGCTGGATCCGTGCGTCGCACGGAGTCGCCGGGGCGTCCGCGTCAGCAGGCTCGACGCCATGACGAACACACGCGAGATCACCACCGGCAGCGTCGACCTCGGCGAGGTCCGGCTGAGCTACCGCGAGCGCGGCACGGGCACGCCCGTCGTGCTCCTGCACGCCGGCGGCTTCGGCGACTGGTTCGCCCCGGTCTTCGACGAACCCGCCCTCGACGGCGTCCGCCTCGTGCGGGTCCACCGGCCCGGCTACGGCGACAGCTCGACCCCGGACGGGCACCTCACCTTCGCCGACCACGCCCGGCTCTGCCGGCTGCTCCTGGAGGAGCTCGGGATCGACCGGGCCGTCTGGGTCGGCCACTCGTCGAGCGCGAGCATGGCCCTGCAGGCCGCGATCGACACGCCGGACGCCGTCGAGCGGCTCGTCCTGCTCGAGCCGGCACCCAGCCCGGCCGGCCCGTCGTCGGAGGAGCTCGTCCGCACCGCGGTCGGGCCGGCGCTGGGTGCCGCCCAGGCCGGTGACTTCCGGGGCGCCACGGACGCGTTCATGAGCGGCGTCTGCGGTCCGCACTGGGCGGACCTCGTCCGGGAGCGGCTCGGCGGTGACGCGCTGGACCGGTTGCTGCGCGACTCCCGCTTCTTCCTCACCGACGAGGTGGTCGCGGCGATGGAGTGGCCGATCGACGAGGCGATCGCGGCACGGGTGACGGCGCCGACGACCCTGGTCTACGGCGCGGCCCCCGCGACCCGGGCCCACGAGGAGACGACGCGCCAGTTGGCCGCCTGGATCCCCGGCGCCGAGCTCGTCGCCCTGCCCGGCGTCGGGCACGCGATGCCGCTCGAGGACCCGGCCGCGGTGGCACAGGTGGTGGCTGACGCCATGTGAGCACTTCTCGGTGCTCCAGCACCGAAAGGTGCTCACATGGCCGAAGGCCACCTAGTCGAAGCTGTGCTCCGGGCCGGGGAACGTGCCCTCGCGGACCTCGCGGGCGTAGGTGCCCGCGGCGTCGGCGAGCACCGCGCCCATCTCGGCGTAGCGCTTGACGAAGCGCGGGGTGCGGCGCGACGGGTCGGAGAGCCCGGCCATGTCGGTCCACACCAGCACCTGCGCGTCGCACTCGGGCCCGGCGCCGATGCCCACGGTCGGCACCGGGATCTCGGCGGTCACCCGCTTGGCGACGTGCGCCGGCACCATCTCGAGCACGACGGCGAACGCGCCGGCCTCCGTGACCGCGCGGGCGTCGGCGAGCAGCTTCTCGGCGGCGTCCTCCCCGCGGCCCTGCACCCGGTAGCCGCCGAGGGCGTGCTCGCTCTGCGGGGTGAAGCCGAGGTGCGCCATCACCGGGATGCCGGCGTCGACGATGGCCCTGATGCGGTCGGCGTAGTGCGCGCCGCCCTCGAGCTTGACCGCGTGGGCGCCGCCGCTCTTCATGAACTCGACGGCGGTGGTGACGGCCTGCTCGGCCGAGACCTGGTAGCTGCCGAAGGGCAGGTCGGCGACCACGAGGGCGTGCGGGGCCCCGCGCACCACGGCGCGGGTGAGGATCAGCAGCTCCTCGGTGGTCACCGGCACCGTGGTGTCGTAGCCGAGGACGGTGTTGCCGGCGGAGTCGCCGACGAGCAGCACGGGCACGCCCGCCTCGTCGAAGATCCGCGCGGTGTTCACGTCGTAGGCCGTGAGCATCGGCCAGCGCTCGCCGCGCGCCTTCATCTCCTGGAGGTGGTGCACGCGGGTGCGACGCGGGCGTGCGGAGGGGGTCGACACAGCGGTGTCCGGTGACGTCATCGTCGTCCGTCCTTGCCTCGAGGCCCACCGGCTGCGGTGGGTCCCCGGGTCGTCGGGGTAGGAGCTGTGCTCACCGTGTCACCGCGCACGAGGCCCCGGCCGCCCGCTGGGACCGACCTCACACGCCTGTCGCGCCAAGGAGACGCGGTCCGTGGCGCTCCTGCGTCGCTCCACGCACCGGTCTCCGGCGCGGGGTGGTCGTTGCTCTCCGCTCACACGCGGGATGGCAGGGTGACCGCCGTGCGAGCCACCGCCGGTCGACCCCGCGTCCTCGCCGTGCGCGCGGCCCTCGTGGGGCTCGTGGCCCTCCTGCTGGGGGCGTGCGCGCAGGTCGTCCCCGGCACCGCGGTGCCCGACGCGGCCGTGAGCGCCCCGCCCGGGCTCGAGGTCTTCTACGGCCAGGACCTGGCGTGGGGGCCGTGCGCGCCGTTCGCGGCCACCGAGGAGGACCGGCAGATCTACGCCGACCCGGCGCTGCAGTGCGCGCGGATGCAGGTGCCTCTGGACTACGCGCAGCCGCAGGGACGCACGGCGTCGATCGCGGTCCTGCGCCACGCGGCGCCGCCGTCGCCCGAGCGCATCGGGTCGCTGATGATCAACCCCGGCGGCCCCGGGGCCTCGGGCATCCAGACCGCCGCCTACCTCGCCACCTCGCTCACCCAGACCGACGTCGGCCGCCGCTTCGACGTCGTCGGGTTCGACCCGCGCGGGGTCGGCGAGAGCGAGCCGACGATCCGCTGCCTCGAGGGTCCCGAGCGCGACGCCGACCGCCGCGACGACGACACCGACGCCTCGTCCGCCGGGGTCACCCAGACCGAGGCCGAGGAGCAGCAGACCGTCGGCCTGTGCGCCCAGCGCACCGGCACCGACGTGCTCGCAGGAGTCGGCACCCGGGACGTCGCCCGCGACATGGACGTGCTGCGCGCGGCGCTGGGCGACGAGCAGCTGACCTACCTCGGCTACTCCTACGGCACGCGGATCGGGTCCACCTACGCCGAGCAGTTCCCGCGCAACGTGCGGGCGATGGTGCTCGACGGCGCGCTCGACCCCGACCAGGACCCGACGGCGGAGCTCATCGAGCAGGGCCGCGGCTTCCAGGGCGCGTTCGACGCCTTCGCCCGCGACTGCACGTCCCGCTCGGACTGCCCGCTGGGCCGGGACCCGGCGCAGACCACCCGCGTCTACCAGGAGCTGACCCGGCCCCTCATCAGCGCGCCGCTGCCGCTGCCCGACGGCCGCGTCCTGTCCTACTCCGACGCGCAGCAGGGCACGATCAACGCGCTCTACGTCGAGGCCTAATGGCCCCGGCTGGTGCGGGCGCTCACCGAACTGCGCGCGGGCCGGGGCTCGCAGCTGATGACGCTGTCCGACGAGTACTACGAGCGGAACCCCGACGGCACGTACGCGTCGTCGCAGGACGCCTTCGAGGCGATCCGCTGCGTCGACGACCCGCGGGTCACCGACCCGGCGCAGTCGCTCGCCCGCGCCCAGGCCTACAACCAGGCCGCGCCGTTCCTCGACAGCGGCCGCGGGGCCTCGTCGGCCCGCGACAGCTGCGCGTTCTGGCCGGTGCCGCCGACCAGCCAGCCCCACGTCCCGCAGGTCGCGGACCTCTCGGCGCGGCCGCTGGTCGTCTCGACCACCGGCGACCCCGCGACGCCCTACCAGGCCGGCGTCGAGCTGGCCCGGGCGCTCGACGGCGCGCTGCTGACCAAGGTGGGCGACGAGCACACCGCGGTGTTCCAGAACTCGCGGTGCGTCGACGACATCGCCACCCGCTACCTGGTGGACGGCACGCTGCCGCCGCCGGACGCGACGTGCCCGGCGACGTGAGCCGGACCCGGTGATGCAGGCCCGGCTTCCCGGGATCATGGTCCGCGCCTAGGGTCGCCCCATGGATCGCCAGCAGGAGTTCGTCCTGCGCACGCTGGAGGAACGCGACATCCGCTTCGTGCGGTTGTGGTTCACCGACGTGCTCGGTTACCTCAAGTCGGTGGCCGTCGCGCCCGCGGAGCTCGAGGGTGCGTTCGCCGAGGGGATCGGCTTCGACGGGTCGGCGATCGAGGGCTTCGCCCGGGTCTACGAGTCCGACATGGTCGCGAAGCCCGACCCCTCGACGTTCCAGGTGCTGCCCTGGGAGACCGCGGGCGGGGGGCACTACTCGGCGCGGATGTTCTGCGACATCACGATGCCCGACGGCTCGCCGTCCTGGGCCGACCCGCGCCACGTCCTGCGCCGCGGGCTCTCGCGGGCCGCCGAGGCCGGCTTCACCTGCTACGTGCACCCCGAGGTCGAGTTCTACCTGCTGCGCGACCTGCCCGGCGACGGCACGCCTCCGGTGCCCGCCGACACCGGCGGCTACTTCGACCAGGCCAGCCACGACGCCGCGCCGCACTTCCGGCGCCGCGCGATCGAGTCGCTCGAGGCGATGGGCATCTCGGTGGAGTTCAGCCACCACGAGGGCGGCCCCGGCCAGCAGGAGATCGACCTGCGCTACGCCGACGCCCTGACGATGGCGGACAACATCATGACGTTCCGCTACATCGTCAAGGAGGTCGCGATCACCCAGGGGGTGCGCGCGTCCTTCATGCCCAAGCCGTTCACCGAGCACGCCGGCTCGGCGATGCACACCCACGTCAGCCTCTTCGAGGGCGACCACAACGCGTTCCACGACGCGTCGGAGCCCTACGAGCTCTCGAAGACCGGCAAGGCGTTCGTCGCCGGCATCCTGCGCCACGCACGCGAGATCTCCGCGGTCACCAACCAGTTCGTCAACTCCTACAAGCGCCTCATCGTCGGCGGCGAGGCCCCCACCACCGTGTGCTGGGGCCACGCCAACCGCTCGGCGCTGGTGCGCGTGCCGATGTACTCGCCGGGCAAGGCCTCGTCGCGGCGCGTCGAGGTGCGCACCATCGACACCGCCGCCAACCCGTACCTGGCCTACGCCGTGATCCTGGGCGCCGGCCTGCAGGGCATCGCCGAGGGCTACGAGCTGCCGCCGGCGGCCGAGGACAACGTGTGGATGCTCTCCGAGGGCGAGCGCCGCGCGATGGGCTACGAGACGCTGCCCCAGAACCTCGACGGCGCGCTCGCGGCCATGGAGCGTTCCGAGCTCATGGCCGAGATCCTCGGCGAGCACGTGTTCGACTTCTTCCTGCGCAACAAGCGCGCGGAGTGGGACGCCTACCGCCGCAACGTCACGCCGTACGAGCTCGCGACGTACCTGCCGACGCTGTAGGGAGACGCAGCGCAGCGGAGCTCGACCCTGGAGGCCCACGTGCCCGCGCGGCCGTTCGTCCTGGCGGTGGCGCTCGCGATGGTCCCGGCGGTGGCGCAGGGTCTCTCGCGGTTCGGCTACGGGCTGGTGCTCCCCGTCATGCGCGAGGACCTCGGGTGGTCCTACGCCACGGCGGGCTCGCTGAGCACGGCGAACGCGATCGGCTACCTCGCCGGCTCGGTGGGCGCCCTGGCGGTGGCGCGGCGGCTGGGCACCGTGACGACGTTCCGGCTCATGATCGTCGCGGTGGTGGTCACCATCGCGGCGGGCGCCCTCACCGGGGACCTCGCGGTGCAGCTCGGCATGCGCTTCCTGGCCGGGGTGACCGCCGCGGTGGCGTTCGTCCTCGGCGGGTCGGCGGCGAGCCGGCTGCGCACCGCCGACGGCCGTCCGGGCCCCTTCTACGGCCTGTACTTCGCCGGCGCCGGGGCCGGCGTCGCCCTGAGCGGGGTGGTCGTCCCGCTCGCCACCGCCGTGGCCGGGTCGCCCGCGTCGGCCTGGCGGCTCGCGTGGCTGGCGCTCACGCTGCCGGCGGTGCTCCTGCTCCCCGTCGTGTGGTGGGCGTTCCGGGGCGCCGACGTCCCGGCCCCGGCGTCGCCCCGGGAACGGTCGCCGCTGCGGCCGATCGCCCCGATCGTCGCGTCCTACACGCTCTTCGGGGTCGGCTACATCGGCTACATGACGTTCGTGCCCGACCACCTGCGCGGCCAGGGCGTGGGCGACGCGGGGATCGCGGTCTTCTGGATCGGCCTGGGGCTCGCCGGCTTCGTCGTGCCGCCGCTGTGGGCGCCGCTGCTGCGCCGGCTGACGCCCTGCGTCGGGGTCTTCGGGCTCATCGCGGTGACGGCGGCCGCCGCGGTCGTCCCCGTGCTCGCTCCGGGCGCGGTGGCGGCGTGGATCTCCGGGCTCCTCTTCGGGGCCTCCTTCCTGACCGCCATCACCGCCCTCACCGACGCCTCCCGCCGCGTGCTCGACGCCGGCCACTGGACCGCGGCGCTCGCGGTGCTCACGGTGGGCTTCGCGCTGGGCCAGTGCCTCGGGCCGGTGCTCTCGGGGCTGGTGTCCGACGCCGGCGGCGGCCTGACCGCCGGGCTCTCGGTCTCGGCCGGCGTCCTCGCCCTCGCCGCCGTCGTGGGCCTGCTCCAGCGCGCCCCGGCCGCCCCTGGTGCGAAACTCGCCCCATGACCGAGTCCCCTGCGACGAGCCGGCGCCCGGACCGCACGGGCCGCGCCCCCGCGCGCCTCGGCCTCACCGACCCGGACGCCGGCCCGCGGCTGGCCGCGCTGGGCTGGTGGGACGGGGACGCGCCGGTCGCGGGCACCGAGAACGTGGTCTGGGCGCTCGCCCGCAGCGCCGACCCCGACCTCGCGCTGCTGGCCGTCGAGCGGCTGCGCGAGGCCCTCGGCGAGCAGGAGTGGGAGGCGCTGGGAGAGGCGCTGCGCACCGACCAGGGTCTGCGCGGGCGCCTGTTCGGCGTGCTCGGCGGGTCGACGGCGCTGGGCGACCACCTCGTCGCGCACCCGGAGCGCTGGCGCACGCTGCGCAGCGAGGGCACCCCGGGCCGCACGTACGACGCCTCGCAGCTGCCCGACCTCTCCGAACGCACCCGCACGCTGCTCGGGGCGGTGGGCGCCGACCCCGACGGGCCGGGGCCCGCGCGCGCCACGGTGCTCGAGCCCGCCGGCGTCGGGGTGCTGCGCCTGGCCCACCGCGACGAGGTCCTCGCGCTGGCCGCCGCGGACCTGCAGGCGGTGTGTGAGCCCGAGCTGCCGATCGTGCCGGTCGAGGTCGTCGCCGCGCAGCTCGCCGACCTCGCCGCCGCCGGCGTGCGCGCCGCCCTGGCCGTCGCCGACGCGACGGCGGCCGACGCCCTGGGCGGCAAGGACGACCGGGAGCCCGAGGACCCGCTGCCCTGCCGGCTCGCCGTCATCGCGATGGGCAAGTGCGGCGGCCGCGAGCTCAACTACGTCAGCGACGTCGACGTGATCTTCGTGGCCGAGGGCCAGACCGACGTCGCCACGCGGCTCGCCTCGACGATGATGCGCATCGCCACCGAGGCGTTCCTCGAGGTCGACGCCAACCTGCGCCCGGAGGGCCGGCAGGGCGCGCTCGTGCGCACCCTCGACGGGCACGTCTCGTACTACCGGCGCTGGGCGAAGACCTGGGAGTTCCAGGCGCTGCTCAAGGCCCGTCCGGTGGCCGGCGACGAGGACCTGGCCCGCGAGTACGGCGAGGCGCTCGACCCGATGGTGTGGAGCGCCGCCGACCGCGACGACTTCGTCGCCGACGTGCGCGCCATGCGCCGGCGCGTCGAGGAGCACATCCGCGCCGACCACGCCGACCGCGAGCTCAAGCTCGGCCGCGGCGGGCTGCGCGACGTCGAGTTCGCCGTCCAGCTGCTGCAGATGGTGCACGGCCGCGGCGACGAGGCGATCCGCAGCCCCAACACGCTCGAGGCGCTGTCCGCGCTGGCCGACGGCGGGTACGTCGGGCGCGACGACGCCGCCAACCTCGCCGCGTCCTACCGCTTCCTGCGGCTGCTCGAGCACCGGGTGCAGCTGCAGAAGATGCGCCGCACCCACCTCTTCCCGCCCGACGACGACACGGCCGGCCTGCGCTGGCTCGCGCGCGCGGCCAAGCTGCGCGCCGACGGCTCGCGCGACGCGGTGGGCGTCCTGCAGCACGAGCGCGCCCGCCACACGGTGCGCGTGCGGCGCCTGCACGAGAAGCTCTTCTACCAGCCGCTGCTCGAGTCGGTGGCCCGCGTGCCGGGCGAGGCGCTCGTGCTCACCTCGGACTCGGCGATGCGCCGGCTCAAGGCCCTGGGCTGGACGTCGCCGCAGGGCGCGCTGAGCCACCTGGAGGCGCTGACCAGCGGCGTCAGCCGCGCGAGCCGCATCCAGCGGGCCCTGCTGCCGGTGCTGCTCGACGAGCTCGGGCACACCGCTGACCCGGACCACGGGCTGCTGGCCTACCGCAAGGTGTCCGAGGCGCTCGCCGGCACGCCCTGGTTCCTGGGCTACCTGCGCGACGAGGGCGTGGCCGCCGAGCGGCTCATGCGCGTGCTGGGCACCTCGCGGTGGGTGGCCGAGCTGATGCCGCGCACGCCGGAGGTCCTGCGTCTGCTCGCGGGCGACGGGCCGAACGCGGAGCTGGTCGCCCGCCGCCCCGAGGAGGTCGCCGCGTCGCTGCGCCGCGCCGTCGCCCGCCACACCGATCCCGACTCGGCGGGGCAGGTGGGCCGCTCGATGCGCCGGATCGAGCTGGTCCGCGTCGCGTGCGCCGACCTGCTGGGGCTGCTCGACACCCCCGCGGTGTGCACCGCGCTCTCGTGCATCTGGGCCGCGGTGCTGCAGGCCGCCCTCGACGCGGCCGAGCGCGGGCAGGTCGGCGACGGCACCCGTCCGGCCCGCATCGCCGTGATCGGCATGGGGCGCCTGGGCGGTGCCGAGCTGGGCTACTCGTCCGACGCCGACGTGCTGTTCGTGTGCGAGCCGGCCGACGGTGTCGACGACGCGGAGGCGGTGCGCTACGCGAAGGCCGTCGCGGAGGCGACGATCGCCGCCCTCGGCGCGCCGAGTCCGGACCCGCCGCTGGAGGTCGACACCAAGCTGCGGCCCGAGGGCCGCGGCGGGCCGCTCGTGCGGACCCTCGCGTCGTACCGGCAGTACTACGCGACGATCGCCGACACCTGGGAGCACCAGGCGCTGCTGCGGGCCCGGCCGGTCGCCGGCGACGAGGACCTCGGGTCCGCGTTCATCGCCGCGATCGACCCGGTCCGCTACCCCGCCGACGGGCTGCCGGACGCCGCGGCCGTCGAGATCCGGCGGATCAAGGCGCGCGTCGACAACGAGCGCCTCCCGCGTCGCGCGGACAAGGCGCTGCACACCAAGCTCGGCACGGGCGGGCTCTCCGACGTCGAGTGGACCGTGCAGCTGCTGCAGCTCCAGCACGCCGGCGCCGTCGAGTCGCTGCGGACGCCGTCGACGCTCGAGGCCCTGCACGCGGCGGCGAAGGCGGGCCTGCTCGAGTCCGGCGCCGCCGAGGAGCTCGCCGCCGGCTGGACGATGGCCACCCGGGCCCGCGGCGCGGCCACCCTGGTGCGCGGACGCCCGACCGACGAGGTGCCCCACTCCGGCCGGGAGCTGGCCGCGGTCGCCGCCGCGCTGGGCCACGACCCCGACGACGACCCGGGCGAGTTCCTCGACGAGTACCGCCGCGTCACCCGCCGGGCCCGCGCGGTGGTCGACCGGGTCTTCTACCTCGTCGACTGAGATTTTCTCCCGCCGCTGTCGAGGACGGGTCGCCGGCTCCGTCCCCGGGATGCGAGCGGCCCGCACGGCCGCGACGACCGAAGGAGCGAGAAGATGAAGTACCTGATGCTCAAGCACTACCGCGGTGGCCCGGCGCCGGCGGTCGACGGGGCCCCGATGGACCGGTGGACCCCGGACGAGGTCGACGCGCACATGAAGTACATGCAGGACTTCGCGGACCGCCTCGTGGAGACCGGCGAGTTCGTCGACAGCCAGGCCCTGTCCGCCGAGGGCGCGTTCGTGCGCCACGACGGCCCGGGCCGCCCGCCGGTGACCGACGGCCCGTTCGCCGAGACCAAGGACCTCATCGCGGGCTGGATGATCATCGACGTGGAGTCGTGGGACCGCGCGGTCGAGCTGGCCGGCGAGCTGTCCGCCGCGCCGGGCGCCGGCGGCGAGCCGATCCACGAGTGGCTCGAGGTCCGGCCGTTCCTCACCGGCGTGCCCGGGGGGACGGACTGAGCGGCACGACGGACCGGGCGGCCGGGGTGGACGCGTCCCTGGTCCGGGAGCTCGTGCCCTCGGTGATCGGCGTCCTCGTCCGGCGTGGCGCGGACTTCGCGTCGGCCGAGGACGCCGTGCAGGAGGCCCTCATCCGGGCGCTCGAGACGTGGCCGGACGACCCGCCGCGCGACCCGAAGGGCTGGCTCGTCGCCGCCGCGTGGCGCCGCTTCCTCGACGCCGTCCGGTCCGAGACGTCGCGGCGGGGCCGGGAGCTGGTCGTCGACGCCGAGCCCCCGTCCGATCCGGGTCCGGCGGCCGACGACTCGCTGCGGCTGTACTTCCTGTGCGCGCACCCCGCCCTGCCGCCGGCCGCGGCCGTCGCCCTGACGCTGCGCGCGGTCGGCGGGCTGACCACGCGGCAGATCGCGGCGGCGCACCTCGTGCCCGAGGCGACGATGGCGCAGCGGATCAGCCGGGCCAAGAAGCGGATCGCGGGGGAGCCGTTCGACCGGCCCGGCGACCTCGGGACCGTGCTGCGGGTGCTGTACCTCGTGTTCAACGAGGGCTACGGCGGCGACCCGGACCACACCGACCTGGCGGGCGAGGCGGTCCGGCTCGTCCGCCAGCTCGCGGCCCTGACCGACGATCCCGAGGTCGCGGGGCTGCTCGCGCTCGTGCTGTTGCACCACGCGCGCCGCGTGTCCCGCACCGGCCCGGGCGGGCGCCTGGTGCCGCTCGCCGATCAGGACCGCTCGCGCTGGGAAACCGGGCTCATCGCCGAAGGGGTCGCGATCCTGCAGGCCGCGCTGGCACGCGACCGGCTGGGCGAGTACCAGGCCCAGGCCGCGATCGCCGCGCTGCACGCGGACGCCCCGAGCACCGCCGAGACGGACTGGGTGCAGATCGTCGAGTGGTACGACGAGCTCCTCCGCCTCACCGAGAGCCCGGTGGTGCGGCTCAACCGCGCCGTCGCGGTCGGCGAGGCCGACGGTCCCGCCGCCGGCCTGGCGGCGCTCGCCGCCGTGGACCCCGACGTGCCCCGCCACGCCGCGGTGGCGGCCCACCTGCACGAACGCGCCGGCGACCTCGAGCGGGCCGCCGGGCTCGACGCCGAGGCCTCGCGCGCCGCGCCGAGCGTGCCCGAGCGAGACCACCTCACCCGCGAGGCCGCCCGGGTGCGGCACCGCCTGCGAGCGTGATCAGCGGGCGAGGGCCGCGAGGTCGAGCGTCGCCGGGAACGGTGCGCTGAGCGTGATCGTCGGTCCGCTCACGACCTCGCGGTAGACGCCGTCGACGAGCTCGTGGAGGTGCCCGATGGCACCGCCCGGGCCGTG
>CADCTH010000331.1 GCA_902805495.1 uncultured Actinomycetospora sp. | reverse complement strand
CCGGCCTTCGGCGCGCTGCCCTCGTCGTTCCTGCGTTCCGCTGCCGGCCCCGCGCCCGGCGTCGCGGCCTACGACCCGACCATGCTGCTGGGCTCGGCGTTCCCCGGCCTGCGCGCCGGCGCGCCCGCCTACCTCGGCTACGACGCGGCCAGCGCCGTCACCACGGCCAGCCAGGTCCAGGCCCTGCCCGTCGACGGCCTGACCAACGGCGGCGTCGGCGTCCCCGCGCTCATCGCGGTGCTCGCCCTCTCCGGTGTCGCGGCCTTCGCGGTGCGGCGCATCGTGCTCGGCGCCGCCGGCGTCGGTGTCCGTGCGGCGGGCCCGGCACCGGCCGCGCCGGTCAAGGCGGCTCCCGCGGTGGACGAGCGCGACGAGGCGGACCAGGTGGACGAGCTCGACGACGACGCGCTGACCGTGGCCGCGATCGCCGCGCCCGCCCCGGTGGAGTCCGTCGGCTCCGTGGACCCCGTAGACCCCGTGGACTCCGTGGACGAGGCCGCCACCGTCGTCGGTCGCACCCCCGTCCCGGCCTGACGGCTCCGTCGGACTCGACGGAACCGACCGGCCCGTCGCTGCGTCGGACCTGGTGAGGGCGTCGGCGAGCCGATCGGTAGACTGGCCGGACCGAGAACCCCTCCTGCCACGGATCGTCCGTGGCCGCTGAGCCCACAGGAGGTGAGTGGTACTCGTGCGCCACTACGAACTGGTCGTCATCCTCGAGCCGAGTCTCGACGAGCGCACCGTCGCCCCGTCCCTGGAGACGTTCCTCAACGTCGTCCGCAACGACGGCGGCACGGTCGAGAGCGTCGAGGTGTGGGGCCGCCGCCGCCTCGCCTACGAGATCGAGAAGCACGCCGAGGGCATCTACGCCGTCCTCGACATCAACTGCGAGCCCGCCACGGTCAAGGAGATGGACCGGCAGCTCGCGCTGAACGAGTCCGTGCTCCGGACCAAGGTCATGCGTCGTGACCCGGCCGCCGCGACGCGCCGGGGCAAGGCCGGCGCTGCCTGATGGCCGGCGACACCGTCATCACCGTTGTCGGCAACCTCACCGCCGACCCGGAGCTGCGGTTCACGCCGTCGGGCGCCGCCGTCGCGAACTTCACCGTCGCGTCCACGCCGCGCACCTTCGACCGCCAGAGCGGTGAGTGGAAGGACGGCGAGGCGCTGTTCCTGCGCTGCAACATCTGGCGCCAGGCCGCGGAGAACGTCGCCGAGACGCTGACCCGCGGTGCGCGGGTGATCGTGCAGGGCCGGCTCAAGCAGCGCTCCTTCGAGACCCGTGAGGGCGAGAAGCGCACCGTCATCGAGCTCGAGGTCGACGAGATCGGCCCCTCGCTGCGCTACGCCACCGCGTCGGTCACCAAGGCCTCCCGGGGTGCCGGGGGCGGCGGTTACGGCGGCGGCGGAGGCGGCGGCAACGGCGGCGGGGGCTACGGCGCCTCCGGCGGCGGCTCCGGCTCCGGTGGGGGCTACGGCGGGGGCGACGACCCCTGGGCCTCGGCCCCGGCCGCCGGTTCGTCCGGCGGCGGCGGTGGCGGCGGCTACGACGACGAGCCCCCCTTCTAAGACCTCGATCCACACCTCGTTCTGCTCAGGAGAAGACACACCATGGCGAAGCCGCCGGTGCGCAAGCCCAAGAAGAAGGTCTGCACCTTCTGCAAGGACAAGAACCAGGACATCGACTACAAGGACACGAACCTCCTGCGGAAGTACATCTCCGACCGCGGGAAGATCCGCGCGCGCCGGGTGTCGGGCAACTGCTCGCAGCACCAGCGCGACGTGGCCATCGCGGTGAAGAACTCGCGGGAGATGGCCCTGCTGCCCTACACCTCGACCGCGCGCTGAGGGAGGACGACGTGAAGCTCATCCTCACCGCCGACGTGGCCAACCTCGGTGGCCCCGGCGACACCGTCGAGGTCAAGGACGGCTACGGCCGCAACTTCCTGCTGCCCCGCGGCCTGGCCATCGTGGCCACCCGCGGCGCGCAGAAGCAGGTCGACACGATCCGCCGCACCCAGGAGGGCAAGCGGATCCGCGACCTGGACCACGCCAAGGAGGTGGCCGGCCAGATCCAGGGCCTGGGCACCGTCCGCGTCACCGGCAAGGCCGGTCAGGGCGGCCGGCTCTTCGGGTCGATCACCCCGGCCGACGTCGTGTCCGCCGTGCGCTCGCAGGGCGGGCCGAACCTCGACAAGCGGTTCGTCGACATCGCCGGGCACATCAAGTCGACCGGCGACCACACGGTCACCGTGCGCCTGCACCCCGACGTCGCCGTGGACCTCGCGCTGGACGTCCAGGGCGCCTGACGCCCCGCACCACCGCACCACCACTTCGGGCCCGGACCGCCACCGCGCGGTACCGGGCCCGACGTGTGTCCGGGGCCGGTCGGGGATGTCAGCGAAGTGGCGTCGCAGACGTTGAGTGTCCGTATCGGTACTTCGATCACCGGGAGCACCGCCGGCACCGTCCGGCGAGCCGAGACCCCCGCTCGGCTAGCGACGCTGCGCGACCGGGTGAACACGTCCGCGACACGCTGCCGACGACGCGCCGCAGCGACGTCCATCCACTTGTTGTCCACAGTGCTCCCAACCCTCTGAGCAGGGAGGACGACCGAGAAAGATCGGTTGCCAACAGGTTGTCCCCAGGTGTGTGCCCATCATCGGGGTGTGCTCGGTGGATCGACCCCCCGGCTGTCCCCAGGGCATCCCCAGGCCGGGTTGGGCCCCCGCCGGCGGGGCCCTAGCGTGCCGACGGACGCGGTCGTGACGGCTGCTGCCCGGACACCACGGTGTCGGGACGGCGGGGCTGTCGGTGGGCGCTGCTAGAACGGGTGTTCGACGGACGCGTGCCGTCCCGGCGCCCGCCGGGCGGTGCGAGCGGAGGGAGCAGTCGTGGCGGTGCTGGACGATCGGGGGACGTCCGGACGGGGTCCGGAGCGGACAGCGGGGGCTCCTCCCGAGTTCGACCGGCAGCCGCCGCAGGACATCCCCGCCGAGCAGTCGGTCCTCGGCGCGATGCTGCTGAGCAAGGACGCCATCGCCGACGTCGTCGAGATGCTCAAGCCCGACGACTTCTACCGCCCGGCACACCAGACGATCTACGAGGCCGTGCTCGACCTCTACGGCCGCGGCGAGCCGGCCGACCCGGTGACGATCTCCGCGGAGCTCGAGCGCCGGGGCGAGCTGCTGCGCATCGGCGGGGCGCCCTACCTGCACACCCTCATCGCCACCGTCCCCACGGCCGCGAACGCCGGCTACTACGCCGAGATCGTCGCCGACCGCGCGATCCTGCGGCGCCTCGTCGAGGCGGGCACGCGCATCGTCCAGCCCGGCTACCACGGGGCCGAGGGCGCCGACACCGACGACGTCGTCGACCGCGCCCAGGCCGCCGTGTACGAGGTCACCGACCGCCGCGTCACCGAGGACTACGTCGCCCTCGAGGACGTCCTCCAGCCGACCATGGACGAGATCGACGCCATCGCCTCGCGCGGCGGCGTGTCGTTCGGCGTGCCCACCGGGTTCACCGACCTCGACGACGTCACCAACGGTCTCCACGCCGGCCAGATGATCATCGTCGCGGCCCGTCCCGGAATCGGGAAATCCACCCTGGGTTTGGATTTCGCCCGCAACGCGAGCGTGAAACACGGCCTGACCAGCGTGGTCTTCTCGCTGGAGATGAGCCGCACCGAGATCGTCATGCGCATGCTCTCGGCCGAGGCGAAGATCCGTCTGGCCGACATGCGCGCCGGCACCATGACCGACGACGACTGGACGCGGCT
>CADCTH010000330.1 GCA_902805495.1 uncultured Actinomycetospora sp. | reverse complement strand
GCGGCTCGCCGGCCTCCTCCGCCGACGACGCCGCGGCGACGCGCAGCCGGCGGCTCGCCCGCGCGCGGGCGCGGTGGGAGGTGCCCGAGTCGTTGCTGCCGCGACGGGGAGAGGGTCCGCGTCCCGCGGATGAGCCGGCGCCGGGGGCGGATCGCGGTGGGGAGGACCGGAACGGCCGGGCCAACGGCCACGTCGACCGACACGACCGCGACCGCGTCCGGGATGCCGGATCGAGCCGGCACACCCCGCCCGGCGAGTCCGACCCCGCGACCGCGACCGTCGCGGCGACCTCGACGCGGGGCGTCCCGGAGGAGCCGGAGCAGCCCGAGCAGCGACCCCGTCGCTCCGGGCCCGGCGGCGCCGACGACGAGCTGGCGCGGGAGCTCGCCTTGACGCTGGTCGACCTGCTCGCGGAGTACCAGGACCCCGCCGTCCCGTTCGGCGGACCCGGCACGTCGACCTCGGCGCGTACGACGGACGGGCGGACCGCCCCCCGCCCGTCGCGCTCCGGCACGGACGGCTCGGCACCCCGCCGGCGCTCCCCGCGGAGTGAGGAGGCCGGGCTCCCTGCGGCCCGGCCCCCCGAGGCCGACGGGTCCGGCCCGCGCCTCGCCGACCTGCTCGCCGACGCGATGGACGTCTACCACCGGTCGGGCTCCGACCAGGCGTCCGCCGACGACCGACGGGCACGCCGGTGAGCCCCGTCGCCGACCCGAGGACCGTGGTGCCCGCCGGCGACCTGGTTAGGGTGACCCGCGTGAGCGCGCGGCCGCGCCAGCACGATCCCGCGGTCCGCCGACCCCGACCCGCGACCCACGGTGGCGATCGATGACGACGACCACGAGCCGGGACGCCACGGCGTCGACCACCACGGACGGCTGGCCCGCCGCGCGGGGTGTCCTCCGGGGCGTCGCGGCCGCCCAGCACCCGCCGGACTCGACGCTGGGCGAGCTGGCCGTCACCTACTTCGCGCGGGTGCCCGACGGCGAGCTCGTCGACGACCCCGCGGACGCGCTCGCCACGGTGCGCGCGCACCGGAGCCTCGCGCGCCTGCGGGTGCCCGGCAAGCCGGTGACCGCCGTGCTCGACACCCCGGGCGCCGAGGGCCGGATCTCGGTGCTCGTGGTCACCGACGACATGCCGTTCCTCATCGACTCGGTGCTCGCCGAGCTCGACCGCACCGGTGCGACCGTGCACCGCGTGGTGCACCCGGTGATCGTGGTGCGCCGCGACGTCCGCGGCGAGCTGCTGGACATCCTGCCGCTGGCCGACCCGGCGGCGCCCCCGCCCGGCACGCTCGCCGAGTCGTGGATGAACATCGAGCTGGGCGACCTGCCCGGCTCCGACCCCGCGCGCGACCTCGCCGCCGATCTGCACTCGCGGTTGTCGAGCGTGCTCGTCGACGTGCGTGAGGTGGTCGAGGACGGCGACCGCATGGTGTCGACCGCGCGTGCGCTGGCCGACGAGCTGGCGGCGGCCGGCGGGGACACCGAGACCACCGACACGGTGGCCCTGCTGCGCTGGTTCGCCCAGGGCAACCTGATCATGCTCGGGTACCGGCGCCAGGAGGTGGTCGACACCCCGGAGGGCCCGGCGCTGCGCGGGGTCCTGGCCACCGGGCTGGGCGTGCTGCGCCGCGACAGCCTCGTCGCGCGCACGCTGACCGCGAGCCCGGACAGCGTCACGCCGGCCGGCACACGCGGCGACGACGCGCGCCGGCGCCTGCTGGTCCTGACCCGGGCGAGCGCGCGCTCGACGGTGCACCGCCCCGAGCACCCGCTCTACGTCGGCGTGAGCATCCACGACGAGGAGGGCCGGCTCGTCGGCGAGCACCGCTTCCTCGGCATCCTCACCGTCGCCGACCGCCACGCCGACGTGCTCGGCATCCCGGTGGTGTCGCGGCGGGTGCAGGAGGTGGTCGCGGAGGCCGGCCTGCCCGTCGACTCGTGGTCGGGCCAGCGGCTGCTCGAGGTGCTGCAGACCTACCCGCGCGCCGAGCTCCTGTGCACCGACCGGGCCTCGCTGGAGGCGACGGCCACCGGCGTGCTCGACCTCGCCGAACGCCGGCGGGTGCGGCTGTTCCTGCGGCGCGACCCGTTCGGCCGCTACTTCTCCTGCATGATCTACCTGCCGCGCGACCGGTACACCACCGCGACGCGCACCCGCATGCAGGAGGTGCTCACCCGCGAGCTGCGGGGCACCGACCTCGAGCACACCGCGCGCGTCACCGAGGACCAGCTCGCGCTGCTGCACGTCACCGTGCACACCGGCCGCGAGGAGCCCGTGACGCCGGACCTCGACGTGCTGACCCGCGACCTCGCGGAGGCGGCGCGCACGTGGGCGGACCGGCTGCGCGAGCAGGCGACGGGGGAGGAGCGTGCGGTCCTCGCCACGATCGGGGAGCCGTTCGCGGAGTCGTACAAGGAGGACTTCGGGCCCGAGCGGGGGCTTGCCGACCTGCGGGTCCTCGACGGCCTGACCCCCGGCACCACCGAGGGCGCGCACCGCGACACCTCGGTGCGGCTCTACCGGCCTGCGAACCCGGACGCGGGCGACCGGCGGCTCAAGCTCTACCTCGCCGGGCGCCGCGCCACGCTCTCGTCGGTGCTGCCCGCGCTGCAGTCCCTCGGCGTCGTCGTGGTCGACGAGCGCCCGTACGAGGTGACGCGCAGCGACGGTGTCACGTGCTGGATCAACGACTTCGGGCTGCGCCTCGGTGACGGCGACACCGTGCCGACGGGCACCGAGGCCGACCTCGCCGAGCGGTTCGCCGAGGCGTTCGACGCGGTCTGGAGCGGGCGGGTCGGCGCCGACGGGTTCAACGCGCTGGTCCTGCGCGCCGGCCTGACGTACCGCCAGGCCGCCGTGCTGCGCGCGTTCTCGCGCTACCTGCGCCAGGTCGGCAGCCCCTACGGCCAGAGCTACATCACCGACGTCGTCGGCGCCCACCGCGACGTGGCGGTCGGGCTCGTCACGCTGTTCGAGACGCGGTTCGACCCCGCGCTCGCCGACGACGACCGCGCGCGCCGCGTGGCCGAGCTCGACCAGCAGGTCACGGCGGCGATCGCCGAGGTCACCAACCTCGACGCCGACCGCATCCTGCGCGCGCTGCTCGGGGTGGTGCGCGCGACGCAGCGCACCAACCACTACCGCCGCGACGCCGGCCAGGAAGGGATCGAGGGGGGCACTCCGCGCCCCTTCCTCGCCCTCAAGCTCGACCCCGGCCAGGTGCCCGGCGTCCCCGAGCCGGTGCCGGCGGTGGAGACGTTCGTGCACTCCAACCGCGTCGAGGGCGTGCACCTGCGCTTCGGTGCGATCGCCCGCGGCGGTCTGCGGTGGTCGGACCGCCTGCAGGACTACCGCACCGAGATCCTCGGCCTGGTCAAGGCGCAGGCCGTGAAGAACGCGGTGATCGTGCCGGTGGGGGCCAAGGGCGGGTTCGTCGTCAAGCGTCCGCCGGCGCCGACGGGCGATGCGACGGCTGACCGCGAGGCGGCGCGCGCGGAGGGCGTGGCCTGCTACCGCATGTTCGTCTCCGGGCTGCTCGACCTCGTCGACGACCGCGCCGGGCACGCGGCGGACTCGGAGGTGCGCACCCCGGCCGGTGTCGTGCGCTACGACGGCGACGACCCGTACCTGGTGGTGGCCGCCGACAAGGGCACTGCCACGTTCTCGGACATCGCCAACGCCGTCGCCGCCGACTACGGCTTCTGGCTGGGCGACGCGTTCGCCTCCGGCGGCTCGGTGGGCTACGACCACAAGGCCATGGGCATCACGGCGCGCGGCGCGTGGGAGTCGGTGCGCCGACACTTCCGCGAGCTGGGTCGCGACGTGGCCACGGACGAGGTCACCGTCGTGGGCGTGGGCGACATGTCCGGCGACGTGTTCGGCAACGGCATGCTGCTCTCGGAGCACCTGAGGATCGTCGCGGCGTTCGACCACCGCCACGTCTTCCTCGACCCCGACCCCGACCCGGCGACCTCCTTCGCCGAGCGTCAGCGGCTGTTCGAGCTGCCGCGGTCGTCCTGGGCCGACTACGACGAGACGCTGATCAGCGAGGGCGGCGGGGTCTACCCGCGCACGATGAAGGCGATCCCGGTGTCGCCGCGCGCGGCCGAGGTATTGGGCATCGAGCCCGGCGCCCTCGACCCGCCGACGCTGGTCCGCGCGGTGCTGCGCGCGCCCGCGGACCTGCTGTGGAACGGCGGCATCGGCACCTACGTCAAGGCCTCCACCGAGACCCACGCCGACGTCGGGGACAAGAGCAACGACGCGGTGCGCGTCGACGGCGACGAGCTGCGCGTGGCCGTGGTCGGCGAGGGCGGCAACCTCGGCCTGACCCAGCTCGGACGCATCCAGTACGCCCGCCACGGCGGCAAGGTCAACACCGACGCGATCGACAACAGTGCGGGCGTCGACTGCTCCGACCACGAGGTCAACATCAAGATCCTGCTCGACTCGCTGGTCGAGCGCGGCGAGCTGGACCCGGCCGAGCGCGACCAGCAGATCGCCGCGACCACCGAGGACGTCGCCGCGCTGGTGCTCGCCGACAACGTCTCGCAGAACGAGGTGCTGGGCGTCTCGCGCGCCCACGCGACGGGGATGCTGCACGTCCACCGCGACCTGGTCGCCGACCTCGAGGCCCGCGGCCGGCTGGACCGCGAGCTGGACGTGCTGCCCGACGAGGAGGGGTTCGCGGCGCGGGTCGCCGCCGACGAGGGCCTGAGCAGCCCCGAGCTGTGCACGCTGCTGGCGCACGTCAAGCTCGACCTCACCGACGCTCTCGCCACCTCGGAGCTCCCGGACCTCGACGTCTTCGCCCGGCGGCTCCCGGCGTACTTCCCGGCGGTGCTCGCCGAGCGCTACCCCGACGCCGTCGCGGCGCACCCGCTGCGACGGCAGATCGTCACCACGATGCTGTCCAACGCCGTCGTCGACGGGGGCGGGCTGACGTTCGTCCACCGGCTCGTGCAGGAGGTCGCGGCGTCGCCGGCCGACGCCGTGCGCGCCTACCACGTGGCCACCGCGGTGTTCGGGCTGGACGCGCTGGCCGACGACCTCGCGGCCGCCGACCAGGTGCTGCCCACCTACGTCGCCGACCGCGTCACGCTCGCCGCGCGCCGCCAGCTCGACCGCGCGGCGCGGTGGTTCCTCACCCACCGGCCCCAGCCGCTCGCGGTGGGCGCCGAGATCGCGCGGTTCCGGCCCTGGGTCGCGATGCTCGCGCCCCGGGTTCCGGAGCTGCTGCGCGGCGGCGAGGCCGAGAGCCTGGCCGGGCGCACGCAGGACTTCGTCCTCGCCGGGACGCCGATCGACCTGGCGCGGCGGGCCCTCGGGGGGCTCTACGCGTTCGGCCTGCTCGACGTGGTCGAGGTCACCGAGCTCGCCGAGCGCGAGCAGGGCGGCGACGACGCCCACGACGGCGAGGTCACCGACGACGAGGTGATCGCCGTCGCGGAGCTCTACTACGCGCTCTCGGAGCACCTCGGGCTCGACGCGCTGCTCATCGCCGTCGCCGGGCTCGACCGCACCGACCGGTGGAACGCCCTGGCGCGGCTGTCGCTGCGCGACGAGCTGTACTCCGCGCTGCGGGCGATCACCCTCGACGTGCTCGCCGACACCGGGCCGGAGGAGTCGGTGGACGAGAAGATCGAGCACTGGGAGCAGGCGAACGCGTCGCGGTTGATGCGCGCACGCACGGCGCTCGCCGAGATCGCGAAGGCGAGCCGGGACGACCTGGCCACGGTGTCCGTGGCCGCGCGCCAGCTCCGCAGCATGGTCCGCTGAGAGTCGGGAGAGAACAGCCGCGTGGCCCCCTACGTCAACGACGTCGCCGTCCGCTGGTCGGACCAGGACGCCTACGGGCACGTCAACCACGCGCGCGTGGTCACCCTGCTCGAGGACGCCCGCACCGACATGGTGTTCGAGGCCGCGAGGAAGGCGGGCGCCGGGGACTTCGTGGGCGGGCTGCTCGTGTCCGCCCTGGAGGTCGCCTACAAGCGGCCGATCACCTGGTCGCCGGACGGCGTGCGTGTGGAGATGATCGCGCAGGACCTGCGCGCCGCGTCCTTCCGCATCGCCTACCGCCTGCTGCTGCCCGACGGCGACGGCGGCTGGGACTCCGCGAAGCCGGCGGTCACCGCGAACACCCAGCTCGTGCCCTACGACCTGGCCTCCGAGCGGCCGCGTCGGCTGACCCCCGCGGAGCGGGAGTTCCTCGCGAGCTACACCTCGTGACCCTGGCGATCCCCGCTGCCGGTGACCGGGCGGCGCTCGCGG
>CADCTH010000329.1 GCA_902805495.1 uncultured Actinomycetospora sp. | reverse complement strand
CCGTTCGCCGCGGCGCACTCGTTCTTCCAGACGGGTCCGTTCCGCCCGTCGAACCTGGCGCCGAAGGTCGACGGCGTCGTGTTCTGTGGGTCCGGCACCCAGCCGGGGGTCGGGGTGCCGATGGTGCTGGTGTCGGGCCGGCTGGCCGCCGAGCGGATCCTCGGTCGGGACCGCACCTACCGCTCCCGCGCGCTCCGGCTCGGCGAGGACCGCCCGGCCCCGGTGCTGCACCAGGCTTGACCGGCTGCCTCTCGCACGATTTGCGCTAGAATTCGGTACATGAGCACCCTTCCCGTCGCGGACGCCCGGTCGCAGCTTTCCAAGCTGATCGACGAGGCCCGCGACGACTGGATCGACATAGGCCACGCGATGGGGCTCGTACACATCGCCGAAGGCGGTACGGACCAGCTCGCGCTGTTCCGACGAGCCGGCGCGCTCGTCGTGAGCCTGGTGCGTGCCGGTCGGCTGTCGCCGGGCGAGATCGGGAAGGCCCCGGGCGAGTTCGTGCCGTGGCCGGTGGCTCCCGCAGCGGCGGCGCAGGCCCTGGAGGAGTACCTCGACGAGGTCCTCAGCGGCGCGAAGCCGGTCGAGCCCTGGCAACCCTGTCTGTTCGCCGTCACGGGGCACAACGACGGACTCCCCGACGGGCGCCGCTGAGCGGCACGCGACGACCGGGCGACCGAGGACGATGAACCGTGTCCCGACGACACGGTTCGTCCTCGACCCATCCGGCCCCGCGTCCGTCCACAACGTCCACCGTCGATGGAACCGATCGCCCTCCCGCGCTCTCCAACCCCGTGGAGACCCACGAGGAGGCAGACATGGCGAAGCCCGCGCGGACGCGACGGGACCGGGTGCGGACGGTGGCCGGCCGCCGGTACGAGGACGTCGACGAGCTGGTGCGGCGGTCGCTGCCCGTGCCGCCGGAGCGCGAGGAGCGCAGCGACGGCGGGCTGACCGTCCAGCTGCTGCCGCACTACCTGGCGGCGGGCTCGCTGCCCGCGTTCCGGGTGGGGGACGAGGTCGAGCTGGCGCCCGCGATCTACGCCGACGCGCACCTGCCGGCGGTGTCGGGACGCGACCGCTGCACCGTCGACGAGTTCGGCTGCGCCGACGCCCGCGGCACCATCGTCGCTGCGCCGCTGGAGCCTGGCGCCTGCGACTGCGTCGTCGACGTCCTCGACGTCGGCGGCCGGCTCTTCCCGCTCAACTGGGCGGGGACGCGCCCGGCGTCGGGGCGGCTGTGGGTGGAGGGCGCGCTGTACTGGGAGCCCGAGCTCGACGCGGGCACACCGCACGGCGACGCGGTGACGCTGTGCCGGCGCCGGTTCCGGGTCCGCGAGGTCCGCCGCTACGTCCGCACCGCCCACGTCCCGCACTCGCCGGTGACCCTCGAGGGGCTGCCCGACCCCGACGAGGTGGCCGAGGACGCCGTCCACGTCGCCGACCTGCGGGCGCTCGACGAGGTCGCGGCACCCACGGCCGCGCTCGCCGAGGCGGACCGGCGCGGCTAGCCACCCGGGGTGCAGGATCCACCGCCCGAGGAACATGGGCCGACGGGAGCAGCGGGTAGACGCTGCTGCGGGAACGAGGGGGAGGAGCCGACCGATGACGCGTCCGGCGACGGACCGGCGCCGCGACGCGGTGGTGGTGGCCCTCGCCGTCGCGTCGCCCGTCCTGTTCGTCGTCGGCGGGCTCGCCGCCGAGGCCGCGCAGCCGTTCGGGACCTACGACGCGGTCGGCCAGACGGTCAGCACGCTCGCCGGCCGCGGCGCGACCGACCGCTGGATCATGGCCACGGTCCTGGCCGCCATGGGCGTGATCTACCTGGTGATGGCGGCCGGCCTGCAGCGTGTGCCCCGGTCCGCGCGTGTCGTCCTCGGTGTGGGCGGCGCCGCCGTGGTCGTCGCGGCCCTGGCGGCGCAGCCCGTGCACGGCAGTTCCACGGTCCACATGGCCGCGACGGTGACCGGGATCGTCGCCCTCGTGGCGTGGACCATCCCGCTCGCCGCGGACCGCACCGCCGACCCCGCCCTGCGACGGGACTCGCTCGTCGCGCTGGGGGCGATGACGGCGGCGGTGGCGTGGTTGTGCGCCCAGGCCTGGACCGACGGCACCTGGTTGGGGGTGGCCGAGCGGGTGCTCATCCTCGTCCAGACGGTGTGGCCGGTCCGGGTCGCGGTCGCCGCGTGCCGGGGGTCGGCGCCGGTGCCGCCGCGGGAGGCGGGGCGGACGACGCTCGCGCTCGCGGTGCTCGCCCCGATCGTGTTCCTCGTCGGCCTCTACGCGGCCCAGGCGGCGTGGCCCGGTCCCGACCCGGGGAGGCAGTCGATGAGCTCGCTCGCCGGCCTCGGAGCGCCCAGCCGCTGGATCATGACGGTCACCCTCGGCGCGGGTGGCGCGCTGCACGCGCTCGTCGCCGTCGGTCTGCGCGCCCGGGTCCCCACGGCGGCGTGGACGCTGCTCGCCGCGGGCGGCGTGCTGCTGATGGTGACGGCGCTGAACCCGCAACCGGTCGGCGCCTACTCCGCGGTGCACATGGCCGCGGGCGCCCTCGCGTGGGTGGCCTACTCGACCTGGCCTCTCGGGATCGCGTGCTCGCCCACCGCCGACCCCCGGCTCCGTCGGTCCTCCGCGATCGCCACCGCCGTGCTGATCGTCCTCGTCGGGTGGTTCGCCACCGAGCTGATCACCGACGGTGAGCTCTACGGCCTCTCCCAGCGCGTCGTGCTCCTGGCGCAGCCGGTGTGGCCGATCGTCGTGGCCACGGCGGTCCTCGGTCCTCGCGACCGGCAGCGGGCGATGGTCGACTCCGGGTAGCGGGGCCGCATCGCCGTGCGGCACGGTGCTCGCGTGATCGGGCGCCTGGTGGCCGTGGTGCTGCTCGCGGTGATCGGGGTCT
>CADCTH010000328.1 GCA_902805495.1 uncultured Actinomycetospora sp. | reverse complement strand
TCGGCCGCGTCGATCAGCAGGTCAAGGTCCGCGGGTTCCGCATCGAGCTCGGCGACGTCACGGCCGCGCTCGAGGCCGCCGACGGCGTCGCCGCGGCCACCGCGGTGGTGCGCCCCGGCGCGGGGGACGCCCCGGCGCGCCTGCTGGGCTACGTGGTGCCCGCCGCCGGGGACGTGGACCCCGCGGCCGTCCGCGCCGCCGTCGCCGAGCGCCTCCCCGAGCACATGGTCCCGGTCGCGGTCTCCGTCCTCGACGCCTTCCCCACCACGCCCAACGGAAAGATCGACGCCAAGGCGCTGCCGGAGCCCGACGCCGCCGCCGCCCCGGCCGGCGGCGGCCGCGCCCCCGAGACCGAGGCCGAGCGGGCGCTCGCCGCCGTGTTCGGCGAGGTGCTTGACGTCCCCGAGATCGGCGCCGTCAGCGCTGACAGTGACTTCTTCGCCCTCGGCGGCGACAGCATCGCCTCCATCCGCGTCGTCGGCCGCGCCCGCGCCGCGGGCTGGGCGATCGCCGCCCGCGACGTGTTCACCCGGCGCGCCCCGGCGGCGCTGGCCGAGGTGGCCGAGAGGACGGGTGCGGCGCCGACGGAGACGAACGGGTCGTCCACCCCGCTGGTGACCCTCGACGACGACGAGCTGGACGACCTCGCCGACGACCTCTCCGACGACTGGGACGCCGAGTGGAGCGCTCCGTGACCTCCACCCGCGACGCCGCGGCGTCGGGTCCCGCGGTCGCCGACGTCCTGCCGCTCTCGCCGCTGCAGGAGGGCCTGCTCTTCCTCGCGCGCTGGGCGGCCGGCGACGACGGGGCGGACGGGCGAGCCGGCGTCGACCCCTACACGATCCAGCTGCAGCTCGACGGCCACGGCCTGCGGCCCGAGCGGCTGCACAAAGCGCTCGACGCCGTGCTCGCCCGCCGCGACGAGCTGCGCGCCGCGATCCGCGACCGCAAGCGCGGCAGCCCAGTCGCCGTCGTGCCCGAGGCCGCGAGCACGCCGTGGTCCGAGACGGACGCCGCCGACGACGCGGCCGTCGAGAAGGCCTGCGAGGCCGAGCGCGTCCGCCCGTTCGCCCTCGGCCGCCCGCCGCTGGTCCGCGCGCTGCTCATCCGCCGCCCGGACGGCCGGTGGCGCCTGGCGATCACGCTGCACCACCTCGTGGTCGACGGGTGGTCGCTGGGTCCGCTGGTCACCGAGCTGCTCGACCACGCCGAGGGCCGCGAGCCCGCGGGCGAGGCGGTGCCCTACCGGCGCTACCTCGAGTGGCTCGGCGCGCAGGACACCGCGGCGATGGCGCAGCGCTTCGCCGACGACCTCGCCGGCCTCGACGAGCGCACCCTGCTCGCGCCCGCCCCGACCGCCGACGAGAGCGCCCCCGCCGACCTGCCCGCGGCCGTCGAGACCGCCCTCGACGGCGCGCTCGGCGACGGCCTCGCCGCGCTCGCCCGCGCCCGCGGCGTCACCACCGCCACCGTGCTCTCGGTGGTCTGGGGCGTCGTGCTCGCGCGCCTGACCGGCCGCGACGACGTCGTCTTCGGCACCACCGTGTCCGGGCGCCCGCCCGAGGTCGCGGGCGTCGAGGCGATCCTCGGACTGTTCGTCAACACCGTGCCGGTCCGGGTGCGCCTGCGGCGGGGGAGACGCAGCGGAGCGGAGCTCGACCATCGAGGTCGCGAGACCGTCGGCGAGCTCCTCGACCGCGTCCAGGGCGAGCAGGCCGCGCGCTGGCCCGACCACCAGGCCGGGCTCGCGGAGATCCAGCGCCGGGCGGGGATCGGCGAGCTGTTCGACACGCTGCTCGTGGTCGAGAACGTCGGCCTCGACCCGTCCGCGCTGGCCCGCCTCGCGCCCGACCTCGGCGTCGACCACGTCGGCATCCGCGACGCCACCCACTACCCGGTCAGCGTCGTCGCGCTGCCCGCCCACGGCGACGAGCCTGCGCGCCTGCGCCTCGTCCACCGCGCCGAGCGGATCGGCGACGCCGACGCCCGCGCGCTGCTCGCCGGCGTCGAGCGCGTGCTGCGCGCCGTGGTCGCCGACCCGGACCGCGCCGTCGACGACCTCGACGTCCTCGACGACGCCGAGCGCCACCACCTCGTCGTCGAGCTCAACGACACCCGCGCCGAGGTCGGGCCGCGCACCTGGCCGGCGATGTTCGACGCCGCCCTCGACGCCGCCGGCCCCGACTCCACCGCGCTCGTGCACGGCGACGAGCGGCTGACGTGGGGCGAGCTGGCGGAGCGGTCCGGGCGGCTGGCCCGCGCCCTGGTCGAGGCCGGCGCCGGGCGCGACCGCGTCGTCGCCGTGTCGCTGCCGCGCTCGGCGGAGCTGTTCGTGGCGCTCGTGGCCGTGCTGCCCGCCGGCGCGGCGTTCCTCGCGCTCGACCCCGACTACCCGCCCGACCGGCTCGCCTCCATGCTCGACGACGCCGACCCCGAGGCGCTGGTCGTCGGCGCCGACCTGACCGTCGACGTCCCGCGGTTCGCCGTCGACGCCCGCCCCGAGGACGACACCCGCGCCCTCCCCGCGCCCCACCCGCTCGACGCCGCGTACCTCGTCTACACCTCCGGCTCGACGGGCCGGCCCAAGGGCGTGGTCGTGCCGCACACCGGGGTCGCGGACCTCGTCGCCACCGCCCGGCACACGCTCGGCGTCGCGCCGTCGTCGCGGATCTCGCACTTCGCGTCGGTGAGCTTCGACCTGGCCGTGTTCGAGATGTCGATGGCGCTGTGCGTCGGCGGCACGCTCGTGGTGGTGCCGAGCGAGCTCCGCGCGCCGGACGCCGAGCTCGTCGCCTACCTCGTGGGGCACGGCGTCACCCACGCGGCGCTGCCGCCGTCGGTGTCGGGCGCGCTGCCGCCCGAGGTCGAGCTGCCCGAGGACATGACCCTGCTCGTGGGCACCGAGGCGGTGCCGCCCGAGCTGGTCGCGCGGTGGGCGCCCGGGCGGACGCTGGTCAACGCGTACGGGCCGACCGAGGTCACCGTCAACGCGACGTTCGGCGACCTGTCCGGGCGCGCCGGCGCCGAGGCGGTCGCCACCCACCACGCCGCGTCGATCGGCGTGCCCGACGCCAACGGGCGCGCCTACGTGCTCGACCGCCGGCTGCGCCCGGTCGCCGCCGGCGTCGTCGGCGAGCTCTACCTCGCCGGCGCGGGGCTGGCGCGCGGGTACCGCGGACGTCCCGACCTCACCGCCGAGCGCTTCGTCGCCGACCCCTTCGGCGCCCTGTTCGGCGAGCCCGGCGCGCGGATGTACCGCACCGGCGACCTCGTGCGCCGCCGCCCCGCGACCACCCGCGACGGCGCCCCGGACCCGTGGCCCGAACAGCTCGAGTACCTCGGGCGCGCGGACGACCAGGTGTCGCTGCGCGGGTTCCGGGTGGAGCTCGGCGAGGTGCCCGGCGTGCTCGCCGCCGACCCGTCGGTGGGCCAGGCCGTCGCCGTGGTGCGCCGCGACGGCCCGTCGGCGCGGCTCGTGGCCTACGTGACGCCCGGCGCCGGGATCCCCGACCCCGTCGCGCTGCGCGCCCGGGCGGCCGCGGCGCTGCCCGAGCACATGGTGCCCGGCGACGTCGTCGTGCTCGACGCGTTCCCGCTGACGGTCAACAACAAGATCGACCGCGACCGGCTGCCCGCGCCCGAGCGCGCCGCCGCCGGCGGGCGGGCGCCCGAGAGCGAGGCCGAGCAGGCCCTGACGGCGGTCGTGGCCGAGGTGCTCGGGCTCGACGAGGTCGGCGTCGAGGACGACTTCTTCGCCCTCGGCGGCGACAGCATCGTCTCCATCCAGCTGGTGTCGCGGGCCCGGCGCGCGGGCTGGACGATCACGCCCCGGCAGATCTTCGAGGCGCGCACGGCGGCGGGGCTGGCGGCGGTCGCGGTACCGGTCGGCGGCCGTGCGGTGGCCGCGCCCGTCGACGGCACCGGTCGCGTCCCGCTGACGCCGATCCAGCGCTGGCTGCTCGCCCGTCCCGGGCCGATCCGCACCTACCACCAGCGGGTGGTGCTCGCCGTGCCGTCCGGGACCGACCCGCGGCCCGCGCTGCAGGCGGTGCTCGACACGCACGACCTGCTGCGGGCGCGACTCGTCGACGGGGCGCTCGAGGTCCCGGCGACGGGTTCCGTGCGCGCCGAGGACGTCGTCGAGCGGATCGAGGGCGATCTCGAAGCGGTCGCTGCGGGGACGGCGCAGCGCCTCGACCCGCGCGCCGGCCGGATGGTCGCCGCGTCCTGGACCGGCGACCGGCTGGTGCTCGCCGTGCACCACCTGGTCGTCGACGGGGTGTCGTGGCCGATCCTCGCCGGCGACGTGGCCGCCGCCGCGCAGGGAAGCGCGCTCGAGCCCGT
>CADCTH010000327.1 GCA_902805495.1 uncultured Actinomycetospora sp. | reverse complement strand
GCCGCGAGCTCGCGCGGCTCTACGGCGCCCCGGTCGGCGCGTGGGAGTAGCTGGCGACGACCCGCGTGCCCCGCGCCCTGCCCGCCGCCGTACCGCCCACCCCGGCCGGGCTGCGGCACCCCGTCGACCTGGGCGACGTGCTGTTCGTGGCCGGCGACCACCGCTACACCCCCTCGGTGCAGGGCGCGCTGGTCAGCGGGCGGCGCACGGCGCAGGCCGCGCTCGCGGCGCTCTCCCGGGGGTAGCGTCGACGCCGTGAGCCGTTCCAGCCGCGCCGCCACCGAGCCCGTCGAGGTGCACGACGTCGGCACCGTCGACTACCAGGAGGCCTGGGACCGCCAGCGCGAGCACGCCGCCGCGCGGGCCGCGGGCACCGGGCCCGACGTGCTGATGCTGCTCGAGCACCCCTCGGTGTACACGGCCGGGCGCCGCACGCTACCCGAGGAGCGGCCCGCCGACGGCAACCCGGTGATCGACGTCGACCGCGGCGGCAAGATCACGTGGCACGGGCCCGGGCAGCTCGTCGGCTACCCGATCACCGGGCTCGCCGCGCCGTTCGACGTCGTCGACCACGTGCGCCGCCTGGAGCAGGCGCTCATCGCGGTGTGCGACGACGTGCTCCGGCCGGCCGGTCTGACCGTCGGGCGCATCGCCGGGCGCAGCGGGGTCTGGCTGCCCGCCGACGACCGCGGGCCGGCCCGCAAGATCGCCGCCATCGGGGTGCGCGTGGCCCGGGGAGTGACGCTGCACGGGTTCGCGCTCAACGCCGACCCCGACCTCGCGGCGTTCGGGGCCATCGTGCCGTGCGGCATCCGCGACGCCGGCGTCACGAGCCTCACGGCCGAACGGGGCCGGCGGGTCACCGTCGACGACGTGCGCCCGGCCGTGCGCACCGCGGTGCTCGACGCCCTCGACGGCCGGCTGCCCGTGACCGACCGCGAGCTACCGGACCCGGCGGCGGCGCAGGACGTCACCGTCGGCGGGCTGACCGTGCGGGTCGGAGCAC
The DNA here is from genome assembly GCA_902805495.1 of uncultured Actinomycetospora sp. GTDB lineage: Bacteria > Actinomycetota > Actinomycetes > Mycobacteriales > Pseudonocardiaceae > Actinomycetospora. The sequence continues at coordinate 6,399 of CADCTH010000327.1, read as the reverse complement.
CGAGCGGGGCGCGCTCGTAGCACCCGGTTCGCCGGTGATCGAAGTACCGATACGGACACTGAACGTCTGCGACGCCACTTCGCTGACACTCAGCGGCGAGTGCCTCAGGCCGCGGCGACCTGCGGGATCACCTCGGCGGCGACGAGCTCGAGGTGCTCGAGGTCGGCGAGGTCGAGCACCTGCAGGTAGACGCGCTGGAGCCCCGCCCGCTCGGCGAGGACGCCGAGCTTGTCGACGATCTCGGCGACCGTGCCCGCGATGCCGTTGGCGCGCAGCTCCTCGGGCCGGCGGCCGATCGCGTCGGCGCGGCGGGCCACCTCGGCGTCGTCGCGGCCCGCGCAGAGCACCTGGGCGGTCGAGCGCCCCAGCGTCCGTGGGTCGCGCCCCCGCTCGCGGCACGCCTCCTCGACACGCCCCTGCCCGGCCACGAGGGCCTCGAGGTGCGCGAACGGCATGTTGAACTCGGTGGCGTACTCGGCCGCCAGCGCCGGGGTGCGCGTCTGTCCGTTGCCGCCGACGATGATCGGCGGGTACGGGGTCTGCAGCGGCTTGGGCAGCCCGGGGCTGTCGGAGAAGTCGTAGTGCTCGCCGTGGTGGGTGAAGGGCACGCCCACCGGCCGGCGCCACGAGCCCGTGAGGATCTCCAGCTGCTCGGCGAGCATCGAGAAGCGCTTGCCCAGCGGGGGGAAGGGGATGCCGTAGGCCAGGTGCTCCTCCTCGTACCACCCGGTGCCGAGGCCGAGCTCGACGCGCCCGCCCGACATCTGGTCGACCTGGGCCACCATCACCCCCAGCGGGCCCGGCAGCCGGAACGTCGCCGCGGTCATCAGCGTGCCCAGGCGGATGGTCGAGGTCTCGCGGGCGAGCGCGCCCAGCGTGATCCACGCATCGGTCGGCCCGGGCAGGCCGTTGGCGTCACCCATGGCGAGGAAGTGGTCGGAACGGAAGAAGGCGTCGTACCCCGCGTCTTCCGCGGCGCGCGCCACGCGGAGCAGATCTTCGTACGCGGCGCCCTGTTGGGGCTCGGTGAAGATCCGGAGGTCCACACGATCAGGGTAGTCACCTGATCACGCTCCCAACCCCGCTGGTGCCGTCGGGTGCGACACGACACCCCCGACGCGACACGCCGCGCGGCGTAGGGTCGAGCAGGTGACGGTCGCCCCCGAAGGTCGGAAGATGTTGCGGCTCGAGGTCCGCAACTCCCAGACGCCCATCGAGCGCAAGCCGGAGTGGATCCGCACGCGTGTGGCCACCGGGCCGAACTTCACCGAGCTCAAGGGCCTGGTGAAGGGCTCCGGACTGGCCACCGTCTGCGAAGAGGCCGGCTGCCCGAACATCTTCGAGTGCTGGGAGGACCGCGAGGCCACCTTCCTCATCGGCGGCGAGCAGTGCACCCGGCGGTGCGACTTCTGCCAGATCGACACCGGCAAGCCCTCGCCACTGGACCGCACCGAGCCGCGCAAGGTCGCGGAGTCGGTCCGGCAGATGGGCCTGCGGTACTCGACGATCACCGGCGTCGCGCGTGACGACCTCGACGACGGCGGCTCCTGGCTCTACGCCGAGACGGTCCGCCAGGTGCACGAGCTCAACCCCGGGACGGGCGTGGAGCTGCTGATCCCCGACTTCGACGGCCGCGACGACCAGCTCGGCCCGGTGTTCGACGCCGCGCCCGAGGTGCTCGCGCACAACCTCGAGACCGTGCCCCGCATCTTCCGCCGCATCCGGCCGGGCTTCCGCTACGAGCGCTCGCTGGACGTCATCCGCCAGGCGCGCGCTGCCGGGCTGGTCACCAAGTCGAACCTCATCCTCGGCATGGGCGAGACGCCCGACGAGGTCACCGCGGCGATGCAGGACCTGGTCGACGCGGGCTGCGAGCTGCTCACGCTCACCCAGTACCTGCGACCGAGCCTGCGCCACCACCCGGTGGAGCGCTGGGTCAAGCCCGAGGAGTTCGTCACCCACCGCGACGCGGCGCTGGCGATGGGCTTCCCGGGCGTCATGGCCGGGCCGCTGGTGCGCTCGTCGTACCGGGCCGGGCGCCTCTACGCGCAGGCCGTCCTCGCCCGCGGCGAGGAGCTGCCCGCGGGCATGGCCGAGCTGGCCGCGGAGGGCCCCGCGCGCCAGGAGGTCGGCGAGGTCCTCGCGCGCTCCCGCTCCTGACGCGGGGCAGGGCCGTGACGTCCCCGTAGGGCAGAATGGGGCCCATGGCGAAGCAGGGCTCCGGCGCGGCGAGCAAGGAAGAGAAGAAGGCCGCCAAGCAGGCGGCGAAGGCCGCCCGCCGTGAGCGGTTCCGCCAGATCTGGCAGGCGTTCCAGATGCAGCGCCGCGAGGACAAGGCGCTGCTGCCGATCATGATCGGCACCGTGGTCGGCACCGCGCTGGTGCTGTTCCTCCTCGGGCTGCTCATCGGCCAGGAGTGGTTCCTCCTGCCCACCGGCATCCTGCTCGGCGTCCTGATCGCCGTGATCATCTTCGGGCGCCGGGTCCAGCGCAACGTCTACGGCAAGGCCAAGGGCCAGCCCGGCGCCGCCGGCTGGGCGCTGGACAACATGCGCGGCCAGTGGCGCGTCACCCAGGCCGTCGCGGGCACCACGCAGCTCGACGCCGTGCACCGCGTCATCGGCCGGCCGGGCGTGGTCCTGGTGGCCGAGGGCGCCCCGCACCGCACCAAGAACCTCGTGGCGCAGGAGAAGAAGCGCGTCGCCCGCATCGTCGGGCAGGTGCCGATCTACGACGTCACGGTCGGCGACGAGGAGGGCCAGGTGCCGCTCTCCCGGCTCCAGCGCCACATGACCAAGCTGCCGCGCAACATCGACAAGGCCCAGATGGAGACGGTGGAGAAGCGCCTCGCCGCCCTGGCCAACCGGGCCGGGCCGGCCATGCCCAAGGGCCCGATGCCGCGCGGCGCCCAGCAGATGAAGGGCATGCAGCGCACCGCCCGCCGACGGTAGGACACGTCTACCGCGTGGCGACGACCACCGTGCGGCTGGCCCGGTCTTGCACGCCGCGCGAGTCGCGGTCGAGGATCAGCGCGGGCAGCACGAAGAACACCGAGGCCGTGCGGACGAGGGTCCACAGCAGGCCGACGCCGGGCGATCCCGGCCGGTCCAGGCGCACCACGCGCAGGCCCAGCAGCACCATCGCGGGCGTCGCCCCGATGACGGCCACCGGAACCACCATGATCGCCGCCCAGGTCAGCAGGCTCCAGTTCTGCGGCGGCGCGGGGAAGGTGAAGACCCACGCGAGCAGGCCGGCCAGCAGCGCATCGAGGGTGAACTGCGCGGCGCGGCGCGGGAGCGTCGCCACCGAGCCCGGGCCCGACTCGGGCAGGCCGAGCCGGTCGCCGGGGTAGCCCTCGTCGGCCGGGGAGTCGGCCGGGGACTCGGCCGGGGACGTGGCCGCGGCGTCGTCCCGCGAGGCCTTCGGGGCGGGTCGTGCGGGGCCCGTCGCCGGTCGCTCGGCGTCGTCGTCACGGCGGGCCGCGGTGCGGTGCGCGTCTCCCCCGCCCGCCAGCCATTCACGAAACCACGTCACCGTGACAGGCTACGGCGGCCGCAGGCCAGGGCAGGGCACGGCGGAACGCAGTCGCCCGGCCACCCTGCGCGCGTTAACTGCTGTGAAACACGACGGTGACGGCCGAGCAACAGCACGCCCATAGCGTCGGGATCACCTGGACCGGTCACGGTCGGAGCCCCCGATCAGTGGGTACCGTGCCGCCCCGACCCCCCGCCGTCCCCGGCAATGCGCGTGAAGGAGCCACCGAGGGTGTTCAACAATCAGGACGAGGTCTTCAAGTACATCTCCGACGAGGGGGTGAAGTACGTCGACGTCCGCTTCTGCGACCTGCCGGGGCAGATGCAGCACTTCACGGTGCCCGCGTCGGAGTTCAGCGAGGACGTCTTCACCAACGGTCTGGCCTTCGACGGCTCGTCGATCACCGGCTTCCAGAGCATCAACGAGTCGGACATGACGCTGCTGCCCGACGTGGCGACGGCGCGCATCGACCCGTTCCGGGCGCAGAAGACGCTGAACGTCAACTTCTTCGTGCACGACCCGCTCACGCTCGAGGCGTACAGCCGCGACCCGCGCAACGTCGCCCGCAAGGCCGAGAAGTTCCTCTCGACCGTCGACGTCGCCGACACCGCCTTCTTCGGCCCCGAGGCCGAGTTCTACATCTTCGACTCGGTGCGCTACGAGTCGAAGCCCAACGGCACCTTCTACGAGGTCGACTCGATCGAGGGCCACTGGAACACCGGCCGTGACGAGCTCGGCGGCAACAAGGGCAACAAGATCGCCATGAAGGGCGGGTACTTCCCCGTCGAGCCGACCGACCAGAGCTCGGACCTGCGCGCCGCGATCGGCACCAACCTCATCAACGCCGGCTTCGAGCTCGAGAAGCTGCACCACGAGGTGGGCACCGGCGGCCAGGCCGAGATCAACTACAAGTTCAACACCCTGCTGCACGCTGCCGACGACCTGCAGCTGTTCAAGTACATCGTCAAGAACACCGCCTGGCAGGCCGGCAAGAGCGTCACGTTCATGCCGAAGCCGCTCGCCGGCGACAACGGCTCGGGCATGCACTGCCACCAGTCGCTGTGGAAGGGCGGCGAGCCGCTGTTCTACGACGCCAACGGCTACGCGGGGCTGTCGGACCTGGGCCGCCACTACATCGGCGGCATCCTGCACCACGCCCCGAGCCTGGTGGCCTTCACCAACGCCACGGCGAACTCGTACCACCGCCTGGTGCCCGGCTTCGAGGCCCCGATCAACCTGGTCTACTCGAACCGCAACCGGTCGGCCTGCGTCCGCATCCCGATCACCGGCGACAACCCGAAGGCCAAGCGCCTCGAGTTCCGCTGCCCCGACTCGTCGGGCAACCCGTACCTGTCCTTCGCCGCCATGATGATGGCCGGGCTGGACGGCATCCGGAACAAGATCGAGCCGCCGACGCCGATCGACAAGGACCTCTACGAGCTCCCGCCGGAGGAGGCCGCCGACATCGCGCAGGTCCCGGCCAGCCTCGACGCCGCGCTGGACAACCTCGAGGCCGACCACGACTTCCTGCTCGAGGGCGGGGTGTTCACCTCCGACCTCATCGAGAAGTGGGTCGAGCTCAAGCGCGACGACGTGACCGGCCTGCGCCTGCGGCCGCACCCGTACGAGTTCGAGATGTACTACAACTGCTGATCGAGCACGTCCCGACGGCCCGGTGCCCCTCGCGGGGTGCCGGGCCGTCGTGCGTCGGGGGACCTGTCACCCGGTGCGGTGGTGCAGGTCCGAGCGCACGCGCAGCATGGCCAGCGTCACGATGACCGAGCCCAGGGCGCCGAGGACGAAGAGCACGATCCCGATCTCCGGGCTGACGGTGAGCACCAGGGCCAGCCCGAGGAGCAGGACCACGCCGCTGAGCGCCCAGCCGATCGCGCAGCCGCGGACGGTGGTCAGCCCGAGCGCGGAGAACATGTCGTCATGCTGGCACGGCTCACGAGCGGTCGCGGCGGTCGGGCACGTCCTCGCGCGGGGAGAGCGCGGCGGCGAGGACGTACTGGTAGACGTAGCGGATCTCCTCGCCGCGCCGGACGGGCAGGCAGACCCAGCCCACCCACTCCCCCGTGGTCGTCCGGCGCCAGGCCAGCAGCTCGCCGGGGACGCGGCTCTGGAGGTCGACGCCCTCGGGCATCGGGCGCACGGGCCGCTCCGGCGGGCGCGGGTAGGCGAGCGCGAGGTCGACCCACACGCGCTTGACCTCGTCGCGCTGCAGCGCACCGGACCGATCGTTGCGGCGCTGTGCCGGACCCCGCTCATCGAACACGTGTTCGATCGTCGGGGATCGAGCGCGAGAACGCCACCCACACGGCCGAGTGGGTCCCGGGTTCTCGGCGCACCTCACCGCTGTCGGGGGGTGGTGCCACGGTGCGACCATGGTCGCCGCGCGTACCGGGGAGGAGGAGCCGTGGCCGCACCGGAACAGGAGCAGGTCCATCCCTACGACGCTCCCGGACCGTGGTCCGAGGAGGACTGGCTGGCGCTCCCGGAGAGCACGCGCGTCGAGCTCGTCGACGGGGCGCTCGTCGTGAACTCGGCTCCGCGCAACCGGCACCAGCGGCTGGCCCTCCGGATCGGCGCCACGCTCGACGGCGCCGCCACCGGCGGCTGGGACGTCCTGAACGACGCCAACATCCGTCTCGGTCCGGACCGCGCCGTCATCCCGGACGTCGTCGTCCTCCGCGAGGCGGACATGGACGCCCTGATCAACGACGCCGTCGACGTCGGGCTGATCGTCGAGATCGTGAGCCCCAGCAACGCCGCCTACGACCGCATCCTCAAGCCGCGCCTGTACGCCGAGGCCGGCATCGTGCGGTACCTGCGCGTCGAACACGGCCCGGGCGGTGCCATCGG
>CADCTH010000326.1 GCA_902805495.1 uncultured Actinomycetospora sp. | reverse complement strand
GCGTCGTCTCCGGTGTCGGCGACCAGCGGCAGCACCGTCGACCCGGGCCCCGCCGCCCGCACCTGCTCCGCCGCCGCCTCGAGCGCCGCGGCGGCCCGGTCGACGGGCACGACGTGCGCGCCCTCGGCGGCGAGCCCGCGCGCGCAGGCCAGGCCGATGCCGCGCGAGCCGCCGGTGACGATCGCGACGTGGCGGCCGAGTCCCAGGTCCACGGTCAGCCCCAGTCGTAGAAGCCGCGCCCGGACTTCTGCCCGAGCTCGCCGCGCTCGACCTTGTCGCGCAGCAGCTGGGGCGGGGTGAAGCGGGGCCCGAGCTCGTTCGTGAGGTGCTCGGCGATGGCCAGGCGCACGTCGAGGCCGACGACGTCGGTGAGCCGCAGCGGGCCCATCGGCCAGCGGTAGCCCAGCTGCATCCCGGTGTCGATGTCCTCGGGGCTCGCGACGCCCTCCTCGAGCATCCGGATCGCCTCGAGCCCGACGGTGAGCCCGAGGCGGGAGGTGGCGAAGCCGGGCGCGTCGTTGACGACGATCGCGGTCTTGCCCAGCGCCTCGACCCACGCGCGGGTGGCCTGCGTCGTCGCGTCCGAGGTGCCGGGGTGGACGACGAGCTCGACGAGCTTCTGCGCGGGCACCGGGTTGAAGAAGTGCATGCCGATGACGCGCTCGCCGGGCAGGTCCGCGGCGATCGCGCCGATCGACAGCGACGAGGTGTTCGACGCGAGCACCGCCTCGGGGCAGGCGCGGGCCGCGCCACCGAGGACGGCCTGCTTGACGTCGACGCGCTCGGGGACCGCCTCGACGACGAGCGCGGTGTCGGCCGGCAGATCCTCGACGGTGGTCGACAGCGTCAGGCGCGCGAGCAGGTCGTCGCGCGTGGTGCCCTCGGGGAGCTTCCCGCGCTGCGCGGCTCCGTCGAGGCTGGTCACGACGGCCCCGCGCGCGGCGTCACCGCCGGACTCGTCGGTTTCCACCAGGGCCACGCGCTCGCCGGCGGCGAGCAGGACGTGGGCGATCCCCGCACCCATCGTCCCGCCCCCGACGACGGCTGCGGTCGGGCGTGCGTCCATCCGTGGAGACCTCCGGTTCGGTGGGTGGGCGCGGAGTGTCATAGCACGCCGGGACCGTCGAGTGCCGCCGCGACGTGGTCGGGCACGAGCACCGCGGCGCGGGCGACGAGGCCGAGGAAGCGGTTGGTCAGCGCGTCGGGCGCGGACCCGGTGTGGGCGGCGAGCTCGCGCTCGACGCGGGGGACCGGCCGGGCGATCGTGCCGGCGAACACGGGCGGGACGATCGCCGCGGGCACCAGTGACGGCCCGATCCCGGCCGCGGTGAGCAGCGGCGCGACCGCGGTCTGCTCGGTGCGCACGGCCACCCGCGGGCGGTAGCCCACGCGCCGGCACGCGTCGATCAGCACGTCGGCCAGCGCGTGGTCGGGGGCGTACTGCACCCACGGCACGTGCTCGAGGCGGCTCAGCGCGATCTCGCCGCCGACCGGGGCCATGACGTCGTCGGCGCCGAGGTTGGGCGGCAGCAGCACGACCATCTCCTCGTGGCCGAGGCTGCGCTGTCGTCCGCGCCACTGCGCCGGCACCGGCCCCACCCCGACGTCGGCCTGGCCCTCGGTGACCGCGGTGGTGAGGGTGTCGCCGTGGCGGTGCTCGTAGAGCCGCACCGTGACGTCCGGGTTCTCCGCGCGCCAGCGCCGCAGCACGCCCGGCAGCAGCCCGAGGCTCACCGAGTAGACGCAGCCGATGCGCAGCTCGCCGCCCTCGGAGCCGGTGGCGGCGCGGGCGGCGGCGGTGCCGCGCTCGGCGGCGGTGACGGCGGCGCGGGCGTGGGGGAGGAGCGCGCGCCCCGTCGGGGTGAGAGCCACCGCACGCGGCAGGCGGCTGAACACCGACCCGCCGAGCTCCTTCTCGAGGGTGGCGATCTGCTGCGAGAGGCCGGGCTGGGTGACGAACAGCCGGTCGGCGGCCCGCGTGAACGAGCCCTCGTCGGCGACGGCGAGGAAGTACTCGAGCTGGCGCAGCGTCGGCATCAGGTCAGCTTATGCGTTTCCACGGTGACCTTCTTCGACTTATCGCCGCAGGCCGCACACCGTGGAGGGCGACCCCGCAAGACCCGTCACTCCCCGAGGAGCTCCCCCGTGCCTCTGGCCCTGCTCGCCCTCGCCCTGGGCACCTTCGGCATCGGCACCACCGAGTTCGTGATCATGGGACTGCTCCCGCAGGTCGCCGGCGACCTCGGCGTCCCCATCAGCGACGCCGGCCACCTCGTCTCCGCCTACGCCGCGGGCGTCGTCGTCGGCGCGCCCCTGCTCGCCGTCGCCACCGTCAAGCTGCCGCGGCGGCCGGTGCTCATGGCCCTCATGGCCGTGTTCGCGGTCGGCAACATCGCCTCGGCGCTCGCCCCCGGTATGACCTCGCTGCTGGCGGTCCGCTTCCTCACCGGCCTGCCGCACGGCGCGTTCTTCGGGCTCGCGTCGGTCACCGCGGCGGCCATGGTCGGCCGGGAGCGGCGCGCCACGGCCGTCTCGCGCGTGTTCCTCGGCCTGACCGTCGCCAACGTCGTCGGCGTGCCGCTGGCGACGCTGCTCGGGCAGGCCGCCGGCTGGCGGGCCACGTTCGCGCTCGTCGGGGTCCTCGGCGTCGTCGCGCTGGCCGCGGTCGCCGCGTTCGTCGCCGCGGCCGAGCTCACCGCGGCCGGGCCCGGCGGCCTGCGCACCGAGGTCGCGACGCTGCGCCACCCGCAGGTCGTGCTGTCGCTGCTCGCGGTGGTCTTCGGCTTCGGCGCCATGTTCGCCTGCTACAGCTACGTCACCCCGATGCTCACCGAGGTCGGTGGCTTCTCGGCGGCGACGGTCACCGTGCTGCTCGCGGTGGTCGGTCTGGGCATGACCGCGGGCTCGCTGCTCGGCGGGCGCGCGGCCGACCGCGCCCCGCTGGCCACCCTGTACACCTGCCTCGTCGCGCTGGCCGTGGTGCTGGTCAGCTTCGTGGTGACGGTGCACCACCCGGTGCTCGCGGTGCTCTCGCTGTTCGGTGCGGGCATGTTCTCGCTGGCCCTGGGCCCGGCGATCCAGACGCGCATCCTCGACCTCGTGGGCGAGGCGCCGACGATGGCGTCGGCGGCGATCCAGTCGGCGTCGAACATCGCGAACTCGCTCGGCGCCTGGTTGGGCGGGATGGTCATCGCCGCCGGGCTGGGCTACCTCGCCGCCGCGCTGGTCGGCGCGGTGCTCGCCATCGCCGGCCTCGCGGTCCTCGCCCTCTCCGGCGGCCTCGAGGTCCGCGTCCGCCGCCAGGAGGCGGACCGGACCCTGGCCGCCGCCTGACCGACACGTGAGCACTTTCCGCCCCTGTAGGGGCGGAAAGTGCTCACATGACCCCTCAGAGCGCCACCACGAGCAGCACCGGGACGCTGAGCAGCGTCGTGAGCAGCGCCGCGTCGCGGGCCAGCGGCACCCCGGTGTCGAAGCGCACCGCGTAGCCGAAGACGTTCTGCGCGGTGTGCAGCGCGGCGCTCACCACCACCGTGAGCAGCGCCGGCCCGCCCAACCCGAACGCCACGCCCAGCCCCAGCGCCAGCAGCGGGTGCACGAGGTTCTTGAGCACGATCACCGCGCCGAGGCAGACCGGGTCGTCGTCGCGGCCGGGGCGCTCGGCGTGCGCCAGCGACAGTCCGAACGCCAGCAGCATCGCCGGCACCGCGAGGTCGGCCAGCAGCTCCAGCAGCTCGAGCAGCCCCTCCGGCGGGAGCACGCCGGCGACGTTGCACCCCAGCCCCGCCGCGGTCGCGAGCAGCAGCGGGTTGCGCAGCGGCGCGAGCAGGGCACCGGCGAGCCCGGCCCGCTCACCCCGGCGCCGCGCGGCCACGACGTCGAGCAGCGTCGTGTAGAGCGGGGTGAGCACGGCCAGCTGGAAGATCAGCGCCGGGGCGATCTCGGCGGCGCTGCCCAGGGCGTAGGTCGCGATCGGCAGGCCGAGGTTGCCGGCGTTGAGGTAGCCGCTGGCCATCGAGCCCACGACGGTCTCGCCGCGCGGGCGCCCGCGCAGCACCCCGACCGGCACGTAGAGCGCGCACACCGCGATCGCCGCCAGCGCGGTGACCCCGAGGCCCGTCGAGAGCACCCGCGCGACGTCCGCCCGCAGCAGCGTGACGAACAGCAGGGCCGGCGAGGCGACGAAGAACGCGGTGCGCGAGAGCGTCTCGGTGGCCGCGTCCGGGAGCAGGCGCATCCGCCCGACGACGATCCCGACGGCGACGACGACGCCGATGACGAGGAAGCCCTCCAGGACCCCGTTCACCCGCCGATCACCGGACGAGCCTAGGAGAGCGTGCGTGCCCTACGGTCCCGAGACCATGGGCATCCTCGATCGCTTCCGGCTCGACGACCGCGTCGCCGTCGTCACCGGCGCCTCCTCCGGGCTCGGCGTCGTCTTCGCCACCGCGCTGGCCGAGGCCGGTGCCGACGTCGTGCTCGGCGCCCGCCGCGCGGAGAAGCTCGAGGAGACCCGCCAGGCCGTCGAGGAGCGGGGCCGCCGGGTGGTCACCGTCGCCACCGACGTCGCGTCGCCGGACGACTGCCGCGCCCTGGTCGACGCCGCCGTCGGTGAGTTCGGGCGCGTCGACGTGCTGGTCAACAACGCCGGCATCGGGACCGCGGTGCCCGCGACCAAGGAGACCCCGGACCAGTTCCGGCAGGTCATCGACGTCAACCTCAACGGCTGCTACTGGATGGCCCAGGCGGCCGCGCCGCACATGGCGCCGGGCAGCGTGATCGTCAACGTCTCGAGCATCCTGGCGCTGACCACCGCCGGCCTGCCCCAGGCCGCGTACTCGGCGTCGAAGGCGGGGCTCATCGGCCTGACCCGCGACCTCGCCCAGCAGTGGACCCCGCGCAAGGGCATCCGGGTCAACGCGCTGGCACCCGGCTTCTTCACCTCGGAGATGACCGACAGCTACGCCGAGGGCTACCTGGAGAAGATGATGCCGCGCGTGCTGTCGGGGCGGATCGGCGATCCCGAGGAGCTCGCGGCCGCGCTGGTCTTCCTCGTCTCGGACGCCGGGTCCTACGTCACCGGCACGACGCTCACCGTCGACGGCGGCGTCACCACGACCTGAGGTTTCGGCCGGGCCCTCGGTCCGGGTAGGCCCCCGGCATGGACGACACGCTCGCCGAGCGGCAGAAGGCCACGGCCCGCGCGGTGCTCGAGCGCGAGGGTCGGGGGTTCGCCGAGGAGATCGGGCTCGGGCGCACCGACAACCCCGCCAGCCTGTTCGGCCTGTTGATCACCGCGGTGCTCGTGGCCCCGCGGGGCGAGGCCGCGGGCCCGGCCACCGCCGCGCACGAGGTCACGAATCGCTGGCACACCGCCTCCGACCTCGCCGCGGCGTCCGAGCAGGACGTCGCCAAGGAGCTCGGCGCCGCGGTGGAGGGCTTCGGCCGCGACGACGGCGACGACAGCGCCTCCGGCGACGCCGGCACGCTGGTCGCGCTGGCCGCGGCGGTGAGCGACACCTGGGGCGGCGACCTGCGCCGCCTGCGCGACGAGGCCGGCCAGGACCCGGAGCGCGAGCGCCGGCTCCTCACCGACCTGCCCGGGGTCGGCGACGCCGCCGCCGACGTGTTCCTGCGCGAGGTGCAGGTGCTCTGGCCCGAGATCGCCCCCTTCGCCGACGCCCGCGCCCTGCGCGCCGCCTCGGCCCTGGGGCTGGGCGAGACCGCCGAGGACCTGGGCCGCTACGGCGGCGGGCCCGAGAAGATCGGCCGGCTGGCGGGCGCGCTCGCGCGCATCGAGGTCGAGGGCTCGCACGACGAGGTCCGCCGGGGGGCATCCTCGGGCTGACCGGGCCTCAGCGCGCCGCCGTCGCCGCCCCGGCCGCCGCCAGCGCGCCGGGCAGCAGCCGCGCGGCCTCGAGCAGGCTCGGCCCGTACCAGGTCAGCAGCCGCCCGCTGACCAGCGCCGACGGCGCGGCGAAGCTCTCGGGGCCGTCGTCGGCGGTGAAGCGGTAGGGCTCGTCGGGCAGGACGACGAGGTCGTGCGCGGGCAGGTCGGCGGGCACGAAGCGGGGGTAGCGCTCGGGGGAGTCGTCCAGCGCGTTGTCGACGCCGAGGCGGGCGAGGACGGCGCCGGTGAAGGTGTCCGACCCGACCGCCATCCACGGCTTGCGCCAGATCGGCACCACCGCGCGCCGCGGGGCGTCGGGCAGCGGCAGGGCGTCCCACGCGACGCGCGCCCCGTCGATCCACGCCGGCCGCTCGAGGCCGCACGCCGCGAGCATGCGCTCGAGCGAGCGCAGGGCGCCGTCGATGTCGCGGATGTCGGTGACGTACACCGTGAGGCCGGCCTCGCGCAGCCGCTCGAGCTCGGCGGGCTTGTTCTCCTCGGCGTTGGCGAGCACCAGGTCGGGGGCCAGCGCGACGATCGCGTCGACGTCGGGGTTCTTCGTGCCGCGCACCCGCGTGACCCCGTGCTCGTCGAGGTCGTCGGGATGCGTGCACCAGTCCGTGGCCCCCACCAGCAGGCCGGGTTCGGTGACCCCGACGGCCTCGGTGAGCGAGGGGACGAGGCTGACCACCCGGCGGACGGACGCGGGGAGCGAGATGCGGGAGCCCTCGTCGTCGACGACGTTCATGCCCCCAGCGTGCCACCAGCAGGAGTCCGATACCGTCGGTACCGGCAATTCCCCGGAGACCGGAGGCGAACCCGTGGACCGTTGGGCGTCGGGCGTCGACACCGCCTGGCTGCAGCTCGAGCAGCCCACCAACCGCATGATCGTCCACGGGCTCCTCTTCTGCGAGGACGCCGTGGACGTCGATGTGCTGCGCGAACGCGTGCGGGAACGCTGGGTGGCGACCTACCCGGGGCTGCGCCAGCGGCCGGTGTGGAACGCCTCCCAGCTCGGTCCGGTCCGCTGGATCGACGCCGAGCCCGACCTCGACGAACACGTCCGCGTCGTCGCGATCGAGGAGCCCGGCGACGACACCGTCCTGAGTCGACACGTGGGCCGCCTGATGGCGACGCCGCTGCCGCACGACCGACCGTGGTGGTCGCTCCACGTCCTGCAGGGCTACCGCGGCACCGCCGACGGCGGGACGGGGGCGCCGGGCACGGCCCTGCTGCTCAGCATCCACCACGGGCTCGGCGACGGCGTCGCGCTCAACCACCTCTTCCACGCCCTCTCCGACGACCCCGCCGTCGAGGGGACCCCGGCCGCCTACGCGCAGCCGCCGCGTCGGGCGCGCCCGGCCCACGACTGGCGCCTGCTGCTGCGCGAGCTGCGCGACCGTGGCCGTGACTTCGCCGGCAAGGTCCGCGCGGCGGGCACCGACGAGGGCGCGGGCGAGCTGGCGGCGACCGGGCGCGCGATCCGCTCGTCGGCGGCCATGCTGGCCCGCCCGCCCCGCGACGCCGACACCGTCCTGCACGGACGTCTCGGCACCGCGAAGTCCGCCCGCTGGACCTCCCGCATCCCGCTGGAGACGGTGAAGGCGGCCGGCAAGGAGCACGGGGCGAGCGTCAACGACGTCCTGTGCGCCGCGATCGCCGAGGCCCTGCGCGCGTACCTGGCCCCCGACGGCGGGGACGTGCCCCGGCTGCGCGCGGTGATGCCGACCAACCTGCGCCCGCTCGACCAGCCGATCTCCGACGAGCTGGGCAACGAGTTCGGGCTGGTCCTCCCGCCGCTGCCCACCGACGAGGCCGATCGGGGCCGCCGCATCGAGCGGCTGCGCGCGTCGATGCAGACGATCAAGCGGACCAACCAGGCGCTCGCCTCCTTCGCCGGCATCGGCGCCTCGGGCCTCGGCCCCCCGTCCGCGAGCCAGGGCCTCATCGGCCGCTACGCGACGAGCACGTCCGTGATCATCTCCAACGTGCCGGGCCCGCTCGCGCCGTTGCGGATCGCCGGCGTCCCGGTGCGCGACGCCCTGTTCTGGGTGCCCTGCTCGGCGCGCCTGGCCCTCGGCGTGTCCATCCTCAGCTACGCGGGCCACGTGCGCCTCGGCGTCCGCGCCGACACCGGGGTGCTCGGCGGGGAAGAGGGCGTGGACCGCTTCACCGCCTCCCTCGAGGAGGCCCTCGCCCAGCTCTGAGCCCTACATCGAGCGCCGGTACTGCCCGCCGACCTCGAAGAACGCGTCGGTGAGCTGCCCCAGGGTGCACACGCGCGCCGCTTCCATCAGCTCGGCGAAGACGTTGCCGCCCGAGGTGGCGACGTCCTGCAGGCGCCGCAGGGCCTCCGGAGCGGAGTCCGCGTGGCGGGACTGGAAATCGGCCACCCGCTGCAGCTGCCCCTGCTTCTCCTCCTCCGTGCCGCGGGAGAGGTCGAGCTCCGGCGCCTCCTGCTCGGCGTCGTCGGGCGGCAGGAACGTGTTGACGCCGACGAGCGGCAGCGTGCCGTCGTGCTTGCGCGACTCGTAGAGCATCGACTCGTCCTGGATCCGGCCGCGCTGGTAGCCGGTCTCCATGGCGCCCAGCACGCCGCCGCGCTCGGCGATCGAGTCGAACTCCGTCAGCACGGCCTCCTCGACGAGGTCGGTCAGCTCGTCGATGACGAACGAGCCCTGCAGCGGGTTCTCGTTCATCGACAGGCCCCACTCGCGGTTGATGATCAGCTGGATCGCCAGCGCACGGCGCACCGACTCCTGCGACGGGGTGGTCACGGCCTCGTCGTAGGCGTTGGTGTGCAGGGAGTTCGCGTTGTCGTAGAGCGCGCACAGCGCCTGCAGGGTCGTGCGGATGTCGTTGAAGTTCATCTCCTGCGCGTGCAGCGACCGGCCCGAGGTCTGCACGTGGTACTTCAGCTTCTGGGAGCGCTCGTTGGCGCCGTAGCGGTCCCGCATCGCGACGGCCCAGATGCGCCGGGCGACGCGGCCGATCACCGAGTACTCGGCGTCCATACCGTTGGAGAAG
>CADCTH010000325.1 GCA_902805495.1 uncultured Actinomycetospora sp. | reverse complement strand
CTCGCGCCCGTCGTCGGTCGGCGGTTCGGCCCGCGGGCGCCGACGACGGTCGGCGGGACGTGCGGGCTGGTCGGCGGGGTGCTCGCCGCCGCGGCGACGTCGCCGCTGGTGCTGGCCGACGGCACCGTGCTCGCCGGCAGCGCCGCCGGCTGGGTGTGGGCGGCGTACTCCGACCTCGCGGCCGCGGTCGTCGCCCCGCCCGCGAGGCCGCGGACGCTGGCCGTCATCAGCACCGGGACCAGCGCGGGCCTCGTGGTGTCGGGGATCGTGGGGCTCGCGGCGATCGGTGTCCCGGGCTGGCGCCTGGTGTGGGTGGCGATCGGCGTCGCGGCCGCCGCGGCCGGCCTGCTCAACCTGTTCTGGACGCCTCGGGTGCCTCCGCCACGCAGAGGCCGCGCCGGGCGGATCGAGTGGCGTGCACTCGTGGTCCCGACGGTCTTCTCCGTGGCGTTCCACTTCGGCGTGACGACGTTCTTCACGTGGGCGGCCGACATGCTGCGCCGCGCCGCCCTCGCGCCCGGTTGGGCACCGATCCTCTACGCGCTCGTCGGCGTGGTCGGCCTCGTCGCGCTGGGGACCGGGGGCTGGTGCGCACGCTTCGGCACCGTCCGCGTCGCGGCCGCCACGCTGCTCTTCATCGCCGCGTCGCTCGTCGTGCTCGGCCTGGGCGCGGGCGCCGCGGCCGTCGCGCTCGCCGCCGCGGCCGTCTTCGCGCCCGGGATCATGGGCGGCGCCGCCGTGCTGGCCGTGTGGACCGCCGAGATCGAGCCCGAGCGCTCCGGCGAGGCGCTGACCGCGGTCGTCGTGGTCGGGGCGTTCGCCGCGGTCGTGGCGCCGGCCGTCGTGGGCCTGCTGCTGGGCGTCGTGAGCCTGGCCGCCGTGCTGATCGGGCTGGCGCTGCTGCTCCTCGTCACGGCCGCGGCCCTGCTGATCACGGCTCGAACCGGTACCCCCGCCCCGCCTCCGTGACCAGGTGCCGCGGGTGCGCGGGGTCCGGCTCGAGCTTGCGGCGCAGGTGGGCGAGGTAGACGCGCAGGTAGTGGCCCTCGGTGCCGTAGGACGGGCCCCACACCTCGCGCAGGATCTGCTGCTGGGTGACGAGCATCCCGGGGTGGCGGGCCAGGTGCTCGAGCACGCCCCACTCGGTGGGGGACAGGTGCACCTCCTCGCCCTCGCGCACGACCTTCTTGGCGACGAGGTCGACGGTGAAGCTCGCGGTCTCCACCACCGGCGCGCCGTCGGGCACCACCACCGCGGCCCGGCGCACCGCGGCGCGCAGGCGGGCCAGCAGCTCGGGGACGCCGAAGGGCTTGGTGACGTAGTCGTCGGCGCCGGCGTCGAGCGCGGCGATCTTGTCGGGCGAGTCGGTGCGCGCCGACAGCACGATCACCGGCACCGAGCTCCAGCCGCGCAGGCCGGCGAGGACGTCGAGGCCGGGCATGTCCGGCAGCCCCAGGTCGAGCACGACGACGTCGGGCGGCGGGTGCTCCGCGGCGGCGCGCAGGGCGGCGGCGCCGTCGGCGGCGGGGACGACGGTGTGGCCGTGCGCGGCGAGGTTGATCCGCAGCGTGCGCAGGAGGTGGGGGTCGTCGTCGACGACGAGGACGCGGCTCACGGGACGGAGCTCACGGGTCGAGCTCCGCTTCGCTGCGTCTCCCACACCGGCAGCGCGGCGGCCGGCAGCGACAGCACCATCGTCAGCCCGCCGCCCGGGGTGTCCTCCGCGTCGAGCGTCCCACCCATGGCCTCGGCGAAGCCGCGGGCGACGTGCAGCCCCAGGCCCACGCCGGTGGCACGACGCCGGTCGCCGAGCTGCTGGAACGGGGTGAACAGGCGGTCGAGCTGCTTGCGCGGCACCCCCGGCCCGGCGTCGACGACGCGCAGCTCGACGCGGTCGGCGTAGGCGCTGGCGCGGACCGCGACCGCCCCGCCGCCACCGTGGCGCAGCGCGTTGTCGACGAGGTTGGCGACGATCCGCTCGGCGAGCCCCGCGTCCGCGAGCACGGCGGGCAGGTCCTCGCCGACCTCCACCACGACGCGGTCCGCCCCCGCCGGGTCCACCCCGGTGAGCGCCGCCGCGACCACCTCGTCGAGCGCCACCGGCGCCGCGATCGGCGTGACCGCGCCGGTGGCCAGGCGCGAGGAGTCGAGCAGGTTGTCGACGAGCGCGGTGAGCCGGTCCGCGGACTCCTCGACGGTCGCGAGGAGCTCCTGGCGGTCCGCCGTGGACATGCGCAGCACCGGGTCACGCAGGCTCCCGGCGGCCGCCTTGATCGCGGTCAGCGGGGTGCGCAGGTCGTGCCCGACGGCCGAGAGCAGCGCGGTGCGCAGGCCGGCGGCGTCCGCGCGTCGCTGCGCGTCGGTGGCCTGGGCGGCCATCCGCCGGTTGCGCAGGGCCAGCAGCGCCTGCCCGCTCACCGCGGCGAACAGCGCCCGCTCGCTCGCGGTCAGCGTGCGGCCGGTGCCGACGAGGTGCACGCCCTCGTCGATCTCGACGTCGACGTCGGCGTCGGCGGGCCGGGTGCAGGGCACGCCACCGGTGCAGGCGGTGACCTCCCACCCCGCCTGCGGGCCCCGTTCCATCAGCGCCACGGCCGTCAGCCCGAACGCCTCCCGCACCCGCTCGAGCAGCTTCGGCAGCGGATCGGAGCGGGAGAGCACGACGCGCGCGAACGACGTGAGGAGGGTGGCCTCGGCGCGCGCCGTCGACGCCTGGCCGGCCCGGCGGTCGGCCCGGTCCACGACGGCGGCGACGAGCAGGGCGACCACCACCATCGCGCCGATCGCGAACCCGTTCTCGGGCTCGGACACCGACAGCGTGTACAGCGGCGGGGTGAGGAAGACGTTGAGCAGCAACCCGCCGCCCAGCGCGGCGACCAGCGCCGGCGCGAGCCCGCCGATCATCGCCGTCACGACGGTGGCCAGGAAGAACAGCACCACGTCGGTGGACAGGTCCACCGCGTCGCGCAGCACCACCCCGATCACGGTCGCGAGCACGGGCAGCAGCACGGCCGCGGGCCAGCCGAACGCGTGCCGGCGCGCGGGCAGGGACAGCCGTCGACGGGGCGTCGGTCCCGCATGGTCGAGCTCCGCTGCGCTCCGTCTCCCGCCCGCGTCGGTGTGGCTGACGAGGTGGACGTCGATGCTGCCGGACTCCGCGGTCGTCCGGGCCCCGATCCCGGGGTCGAACAGCCGGGCCCACCGCGAGCGCCGTGAGGTGCCCAGGACCAGCTGGGTGGCGTTGGCGGCGCGCGCGAACTCCAGGAGCGCCGCAGGCACGTCGTCGCCGACCACGGTGTGGAACGACGCGCCGACGTCCTCCGCGAGGCGGCGCAGCGCGACGGCCGAGCCGGCGCCCGCACCGTCGTCGCGGCGCGCCAGACCGTCGCCGCGCAGCACGTGCACGCACAGCAGATCCGCCGACCCGGCGCGGCGGGCGATGCGGGCCGCCCGCCGCATCACCGTCGCGCTCTCGGGGCCGCCGGTGACCGCGACGACCACCCGTTCGCGGGCCTCCCACACCTCCGAGATCGACTCCGCGGTGCGGTAGCGCTGGAGCGCGACGTCGACCTGGTCGGCCACCCACAGCAGCGCGAGCTCCCGCAGCGCGATGAGGTTGCCGGTGCGGAACCAGTTCGCCAGCGACGCGTCGACCTTCTCGGGCCGATAGATGTTGCCGTGGGCCATGCGCCGCCGGAGCGCCTCGGGGGTGATGTCGACCAGCTCGATCTGGTCGGCCGCGCGCACCACCGCGTCCGGGATCGTCTCGCGCTGGCGCACGCCGGTGATGCGCTCGACGACGTCGCCGAGCGACTCCAGGTGCTGCACG
Source organism: uncultured Actinomycetospora sp. (assembly GCA_902805495.1). Lineage (GTDB taxonomy): Bacteria > Actinomycetota > Actinomycetes > Mycobacteriales > Pseudonocardiaceae > Actinomycetospora. The sequence goes on along the minus strand of CADCTH010000325.1, from coordinate 6,445 downwards.
TTGACCGTCGAGATCACGTCGATCCCGGCCTCGAGCAGCTCCTCGACGTCCTCCCAGCGCTTGGCGTGCCGCGAGCCCGGCGCGCACGAGTGCGCGAGCTCGTCGACGACACAGACCTCCGGCGCCCGGGCGAGCACGGCGTCGACGTCGAGCTCGCTGAACTCGGTGCCGCGGTGGTCGACGTCCTTGCGCGGCAGCACCTCGAGCCCCTCGAGCAGGGCGGCGGTGCGCGCCCGGCCGTGGGTCTCGACCAGCCCGACGACGACGTCCGTGCCGCGCTCGACGCGCCGGTGCGCCTCGTTCAGCGCGGCGTAGGTCTTCCCGACCCCGGGCGCCGCGCCGAGGTGGATGCGCAGCTCACCACGCCGTCGCCCGTCGGACACCTCCTCATCCTGCACCCGTCCGACCTCACCGGATCCCGGGCGCGACCGGGGCGAGTGACGCGTTCAGCTCCGGCACGCTCACACGCGGCTCGCCGAGGACACCCAGGGCGCGCCCGGCGGTGGCGTCGGCGACGAGGGCGCGCACGCGCTCGACGGGCAGGCCGGTCACGCGGGCGACACGCGGCGCCTGCAGCGCGGCGTACTCCGGACTGATCTGCGGGTCCAGGCCCGAGCCCGACGCCGTGAGGGCGTCCGGGGGCACGGCGGCCGGGTCGACGCCCTCGCGGGCGGCGATCGCGGCGCGGCGCTCCGCGACGGCGGTGGCCAGGTCCGCGGCGTCGGCGCCGAGGTTCGACCCGCCCGAGGTCGTGGCGTCGGCGGGGCCGAGGCCCGCGACCGCGTCGTCGGGTGCCGATGCCGAGGGTCGCGTGTGGAACCACGGGTCGGCGGCCGGGTCGGCGGGGACGGGGTCGATGCCGATGAGCGAGGACGTGCCGCCCGGCGTCACCGAGCCCTCGGCGTTCGCGTGCAGCCCGGGCAGCCGGGAGACGCCCCAGATGACGGCGGGGTAGACGACGCCCAGGAGCACGGTGAGCACGAGCAGCACCCGGACCGCGGCGCCCAGCTGCCGGCGCAGCGCCGTGCCCGTGACGGGGGAGGGCCTGGTCTCGGTGTCCTTCTCGACGGTGGTGGTCACGGTTCAGCCGATCCCCGGCACGAGCCGGACGACGAGGTCGATGAGGAAGATGCCGACGAACGGGACGACCACGCCGCCGAGCCCGTAGACGAGCAGGTTGCGCCGCAGCAGCCGGTCGGCCGACGACGGACGGAAGCGCACGCCGCGCAGGGCCAGCGGGATCAGCGCGACGATGACGAGCGCGTTGAAGATGACCGCCGAGAGGATCGCCGACTCCGGGGTCGCGAGCTGCATGACGTTGAGCGCCCCGAGCTGCGGATAGAGGGCGAGGAACATCGCGGGGAGGATCGCGAAGTACTTGGCGAGGTCGTTGGCCAGCGAGAACGTGGTGAGCGCGCCGCGGGTGACGAGCATCTGCTTGCCCACCTCGACCACCCCGATGAGCTTGGTGGGGTCGGAGTCGAGGTCGACCATGTTGCCGGCCTCCTTGGCCGCGGTCGTCCCCGAGCTCATCGCGACGCCGACGTCGGCCTGGGCGAGGGCCGGCGCGTCGTTGGTGCCGTCGCCGGTCATCGCGACCATCCGGCCGCCGGCCTGCTCGCGGCGGATGAGCGCCAGCTTGTCCTCGGGCGTCGCCTCGGCGAGGACGTCGTCGACGCCGGACGCGTCGGCGATGACCCGCGCCGTCACGGGGTTGTCGCCGGTGATCATGATGGTCTTGATGCCCATCGCCCGCAGCTCACCGAAGCGCTCCGCGATCCCGGGCTTGACGACGTCGGAGAGCTCGACGACGCCCAACACACGTGAGCGATCTTCGGGGCTATAGGCCCCAGGATCGCTCACGAGGCCGCACGCCAGCGGCGTCCCGCCACGCTCGGAGACCTCGCGAGCCAGCCGCTCGAGCTCGGCGCGGTCGGTGTCGGGCACCGCGTCGCCCAGCCACGCCAGCACCGACGCCACCGCGCCCTTGCGCACCTCTCGGCCGTCCCCGTCGTCCAGGTCCACCCCGGACATGCGGGTGGTCGCGCTGAACGGCACGAACTCCGCGGCCGCCTCGTCGGTGCTCGCCTCGGCGGGCAGGCCGTGCTCGGCGGCGGTCAGCTCGACGATCGAGCGCCCCTCCGGCGTGGTGTCGGCGAGGCTCGCGAGGCGTGCCGCCCCGGCGAGGTCGGTGACGTCGACCCCGGGCAGGGGGTGCAGGGCCGTGGCCCGGCGGTTGCCGTAGGTGATCGTGCCCGTCTTGTCGAGCAGCAGCGTCGACACGTCGCCCGCGGCCTCGACCGCGCGGCCCGAGGTCGCCAGGACGTTGCGCTGCACGAGCCGGTCCATCCCGGCGATGCCGATCGCGGAGAGCAGGGCGCCGATCGTGGTCGGGATGAGGCACACGAGCAGGGCCACCAGCACCACGAGCGACTGCTGCCGGCCGGAGTAGCCGGCCATGGGCTGGAGCGTCACGACCGCGAGCAGGAACACGATCGTCAGCGCCGCGAGCAGGATCGTCAGCGCGATCTCGTTCGGCGTCTTCTGTCGCTGCGCGCCCTCTACCAGCGCGATCATCCGGTCGACGAACGATTCGCCCGGCTCGGCGGTGATCCGCACGACGACGCGGTCGGAGAGCACCGTCGTGCCCCCGGTGACCGACGACAGGTCGCCGCCGGACTCGCGGACCACCTGCGCGGACTCGCCGGTGATCGCCGACTCGTCGACGGTGGCGATGCCCTCGACGATCTCGCCGTCGCCGGGGATCGTCTCGCCGGCCTCGACGACGACCCGGTCGCCGACGCGCAGCTCGGTGCCCGGGACCTCCGTGCCGTCCTCCCGCCGCGCCACGGTGTCGGTGCGCGTGGCCCGCAGCGCGTCCGCCTGGGCCCGGCCGCGGCCCTCGGCGACGGCCTCGGCGAGGTTCGCGAAGAGCACGGTGAGCCACAGCCACACCGCGATCGACCACGCGAACACGCTCGGGTCGAGGATCGCGGCCACGGTGACGACCACCGACCCGACCCACACGACGAACACGACGGGGTTGCGCACCTGGTGGCGCGGGTCGAGCTTGCGCAGCGCCGTGGGCAGCGCGTCGAGCAGCTGGCGCGGGCGGAAGGCACCGGCGCCGACGGCCCGGCCGGTGCGTGCCGCGTGCACCTGCTCGGCCTCGGCCGGCGGGCGCGACGTGCTGACGGTGGGGGCGGTCATGCCAGTCCCTCCGCGAGGGGGCTCAGCGCCAGGGCGGGCAGGAAGGTGATCGCCGCGACCAGCACGATCGTGCCGGCGACGAGGACGGAGAACAGGGGCGTGCCGGTCGACAACGTGCCCGGCCCCGGCTCCACCCGGGGCTGGCGCGCCAGCAGCCCGGCGAGGGCGAGCACGGCGACGATCGGCAGGAAGCGGCCGAGCAGCATCGCGATCCCGAGCGTGGTCTGGAAGAACCCGCTCGTGACGGTCAGCCCGCCGAACGCCGAGCCGTTGTTGTTGGCCGCCGAGGCGTACGCGTAGAGCACCTCGGACAGCCCGTGCGGCCCGGCGTTCGTCATCGCGTCGGCGGTGGACGGCAGCGCGATCGCCAGCCCGGTACCGAGCAGCACGAGCGCCGGCATCGTCAGCACGACGACCACCGCGCACGTCACCTCGCGACGCCCGAGGCGCTTGCCGAGGTACTCCGGCGTGCGCCCGACCATCAGCCCGGCGAGGAACACCGCGACGATCGCGACGACGAGGATCGAGTAGAGCCCCGTGCCGACGCCGCCGGGCGTCACCTCGGAGAACAGCATGTTGAGCATCGCTCCGCCGCCACCGAGGGCGGAGAAGCTGTCGTGCAGGGAGTTCACCGCGCCCGTCGACGTCCCGGTCGTGCTGTTCGCGAACAGCGCCGACCCGGCGATGCCGAAGCGGACCTCCTTGCCCTCGAGGTTCGCGCCGGCGAAGGACGCGCTGCGGGCCTCCGCGGTCCAGATGACCGCGAGCATCGCGACCCACAGCCCGCCCATGACCGCGAGCAGCGAGACGCCCTGGCGCACCGAGCCGACCATCCGCCCGAACGTCCGGGTGAGCGCCACCGGGATGACGAGCAGCAGGAAGATCTCGAGGAGGTTCGAGACCGGGTTCGGGTTCTCGAACGGGTGCGCCGCGTTGGCGTTGAGGATGCCGCCACCGTTGGTGCCGAGCTCCTTGATCGACTCCTGCGAGGCCGCGGGCGCGAGGGCGATCGTCGAGGAACGCCCGTCCGCCCCGATGACGTCGACCCCTGCGCGCAGGCTCATCACGACGCCGGTGGCCACGAGGACGACGGCGGCGACGGCCGCGATCGGCAGGAGGATCCGGGTGCAGCCGCGGACGATGTCGACCCAGGCGTTGCCGAGGCGGTCGGTGCGGCTGCGCACGAAACCGCGCGTCAGCGCCACGGCGACGGCCAGCCCGACCGCGGCGGACACGAAGTTCTGCACGGTCAGCCCGACCAGCTGCACGGTGTGGCCCATGGTCGTCTCGGGGACGTAGGACTGCCAGTTCGTGTTGGTGACGAACGAGATCGCGGTGTTGAACGCGACCCCGGACTCCACCGCGCCCCGGTCGAACGACCACGGCAGCAGCGTTTGCAGGCGCTGGAGCAGGTAGAGCAGGACGATGCCCGCGAACGAGAACGCGAGGACGGCGACCGCGTAGGTGCTCGCCCGCTGCTCGGAGCGCGGGTCGACGCGCACGAGCCGGTACACGACGCGCTCGACGCGCCAGTCGCTCTCGTCGGTGTAGACGCGGGCCATCCAGTCCCCGAGCGGGCGCCACGCCGCCGCGAGCAGCACGAGCAGGACGGCCACCTGCGCGAGCCCGGCCATCAGAAGCGCTCCGGGCGCAGCAGGGCCACCACGAGGTGGATCAGCAGGCCGAGCGCGACCAGGCCGCCGGCCAGGTTGCTGACCAACGCCCCGCTCACCGCCGGTCCAGCCCGCGGACGGCGAGCAGCAGGACCGCGAAGACCGCGATCACCACGCCCGCGTAGAGGAGGTCGAGCACCGGGAACCCTTCCCTCGACCACCGCCCCGACGGCGGTGCACCGACGCCGAGGGTGCGCGCGGACGAGGGCCCCGAGGGCGTGTGTTGACGCGTCGTTGACGGCGCCGGGCCCGATCTTCACGGGCCCGTAGCCGGGTGTGATCCGGCACGCTGGCGGGGTGGACACCCGCTGGCTCGGCATCCTGCTGTTCGACGACGTGGAGGAGCTCGACGCCGTCGGGCCCTGGGAGGTGCTGTCGTGGTGGACGGCCAACTTCGCCGACGACGGCTACCGCGTCACGACGTTCTCCGTCGACGGCGCGCCCGTGCGCTGCGCGAAGGGCATGACGATCGTCCCCGACCGCGCCGCGGCCGACATCGGTCCGCTGGAGGTGCTCGTGCACCCCGGCGGGCGGGGCACGCGCCCGATGCTCGAGGACGCCGAGCACCTCGAGCGCGTCCGGCAGTGGCGCCGTGACGTGCCGCTGATGACCAGCGTGTGCACGGGCTCGCTCGTCTACGCCGCTGCCGGCCTGCTCGCCGGGCGGCCGGCGACCACGCACCACGCCTCCCTCGACGTGCTCGGCGGGCTCGACACGAGCGTCGAGGTCCGGCCCGACGACCGGTTCGTCGACGACGGCGACGTCGTCACCAGCTCCGGGGTGTCCGCGGGCATCGACATGGCCCTGCACCTGGTCGTGCGCCTCGTCGGCCCCGAGCGCGCCCGCCAGGTCCGCCGCGGCATCCAGTACGACCCGGAGCCCCCGGTCTGACCCTCACCCGCGGGCCAGGCCCCGCAGCACCGCCATCGCGTCGTCGCGGCGGTCCCACGGCACGAACAGGTGGTCGTGGTGGAAGCCGGCGACGGGGTTGGTGCCGATCCCGGCGTCGGCGAGCGCGCGGGTGATCGCGGCGAGGAAGCCGACGGCCGCGAGCGACGACGCCACGCGCAGGGTGATGCCGGCGCACGGGAACTCGCCGGCGAGCCCGTGCGCGTCGGCGTCCGCGGCCGTGACCACCGCCGACAGGCCCTCGTCCTCGCGGATCGTCGCCCACGGTACGAGTCCCGGGGGCAGGGCGGGCACCGTGACGAACACGTGGCGCTCGGGGTGCAGGACGGGATCCATGCCGGCGAGCAGCCGGGCGAGATCGGTGTCTCCGGGCACGCGGGAGATGGTGCGCCCACGCGATCACGGTCACCAACAGCTCAGCGGATGATGAGGTATTGCGGCGTGCCGCCTACGGTGTGGCCGTGATCGAGCAGCGACGCGGACCGGTGCGCGCGGCGTTCGGTCTGCTCCTGCTGCTGGCCGCCGTGGTCCTGCCGGGCGTCGCGGGGGCCCACGAGTCGCTGCCGAGCGGTGTGCAGCGCCTCGAGCTCTCGCTCGGCGGGCGCGAGCTGGCGCTGACCGTCACCGCCCCGCCCGAGGGCAGCGGTCGGCTG
>CADCTH010000324.1 GCA_902805495.1 uncultured Actinomycetospora sp. | reverse complement strand
TCGGACGTCCAGCTCAAGATCGCGTTCCCCGGCTCGATCCGCCAGACGGACGGCACCGCCGCGCAGGGCGTCATCAGCTGGACGTTCCAGCCCGGCACCGTCACCGACGTCAACGCCGTGGTCGAGTACCCCGACCCCGCCGCCCCGTCGTGGATCGGTTGGTCGCTGTTGCTGTTCCTGGTGGTCGGGGTCGCCGTGGCGATCGTCTACGTGCTCGCCGCGTCGTCCCGCACCCAGTCGCGCAGCCGCGCCCGCCGCTGAGGGACCCGCTCAGGACTCCGGACGCGGAGCCAGGCCCAGCCGCTGCACCACGTCCACCACGGCGGGCGAGCGGTTCATGCTGATGTAGTGGATGTTCTCGACGCCCTCGTCGAACATCCGCTGGGACAGCTCGACGCACAGGTCGATGCCGGCCTCGCGGTAGCCCGTCGCGTCCTCGGCCAGCGGCTCGAGCTTCTCGAGCATCGCCGCCGGCAGCGGTGCCCCCGAGAAGTCCGCGCCGCGCTCGGACGACTTCGGCGTCGTCAGCGGCATGAGGCCCGGCATGATCGGGATGTCGCAGCCGGCGGCCGCGATGCGGTCACGCATCCGGAGGAACTGGTCGGCGTCGTAGAACATCTGGGTGATCGCGAACTCCGCGCCGGCCTTCACCTTCTGGATGAAGTACCGGGTGTCGGTGTCCTCGTCGATCGACCGCGGGTGCTGGTACGGGAAGGCCGCGACGCCGACGCAGAAGTCACCGAGGCGGCGCACCATGTGCACGAGCTCCTCGGTGTAGCTCAGGCCGGCCGGGTGCGGCACCCAGTCGGCGTCCTTGTCCCCGGGAGGGTCGCCCCGGATCGCGAGCACGTTGCTGATGCCCGCCGCGAGGTACGAGCCGATCACCTGGCGCAGGTCCTCCAGCGAGGCGTCCACCGCCGTGAGGTGGGCCATCGCGGTCAGCGTGGTGTCGGTGGCGATGCGGCCGGTGGTCCTGATGGTGCGGTCGCGGCTGGAGCCGCCCGCGCCGTAGGTGACCGACACGAACGCCGGGTCGAGCGGCTCGAGCTGGCGGATCGTGCGCCAGAGGGTGGCCTCGCCCTCGTCGTTCTTGGGCGGGAAGAACTCCACCGAGAACGTGGGCACCCCGCGCTGGATGCGCTCCGTCACAGTAGCCATCCGGCGACCCTACGGTGACGGGGCGTCTCCACGGGGTCCCGTTGTGACCGGGACCGCCCGATCAGCCGGGTACGCCGAGCGGCCCTACCCTCGGTGGTCACGGCACCCGTCCGGAGGGAAAGAGCGCGCATGACGGTCGGCGGAGCCTCGACGACGGCGGACCTCGGGCCCCGCGACCCGTTCGACGATCCCGAGGAGCACGGCAGCCCCGAGACCCTCGCCGCCCTCGAGCGCGACCTCCCGACCGCGGTCACCACCGACCTCGCCGACTACCTCGCCGAGCGCCGCCACGCGTGCGCGGACATCGCCGAGGAGTACGCCGGCGCCGTCGACGACCTCACCCGCTTCGTGCTCGCCGGCGGCAAGCGCCTGCGCCCGACGTTCGCCTGGTGGGGCTGGCGGGCCGCGGGCGGCGTCAGATCAACACAGGCCCCGGCCGCGGTGCTGCGGGCCGTGAGCGCGCTCGAGCTGATCCAGGCCTGCGCCCTGGTCCACGACGACCTCATCGACGACTCGGCCACCCGACGGGGCGAGCCGACCGTGCACGCGCGCTGGGCGTCGCGGCACGCCGGCGCCTCGTGGGCCGGCGACCCCACCCGCTTCGGCGCCGCGGTGGCCATCCTGCTCGGCGACGTGGCCCTGGCCTGGGCCGACGACATGCTCCACGACTCCGGGCTCGACCCCGCCGCGCTCGCCCGCGCCCGCCCGGCGTGGCGCGCGATGCGCACCGAGGTGCTCGGCGGGCAGTTCCTCGACGTCCAGGGGCACGCGTCGTCGGACTCCTCGCCCGAGACCGCGCTGCGCATCAGCCGCTACAAGACCGCCGCCTACACCGTCGAGCGCCCGCTGCACCTCGGCGCCGCCCTGGCCGGCGCGGACGACCGCACCATCGCCGTGCTGCGCCGCTACGGCACCGACCTCGGCATCGCCTTCCAGCTGCGCGACGACCTGCTCGGCGTGTTCGGCGACCCGGCCGTCACCGGCAAGCCCGCCGGCGACGACCTGCGCGAGGGCAAGCTGACCCTGCTCGTCGCCCTGTCCCGCGCGCACCCCGACCGGCGCACCGCCGCCGTCGTCGAGCGCGCCGTCGGCGACCCGGACCTCGACCCCGCGGGCGTCGACGCGGCCCGCGAGGCCCTCGTCGCCCTCGGCGTCGTCGCCGACGTCGAGCGCCGCATCACCGAGCTCACCGCGTCCGCGCTCGACGCCGTGGGCGGCACCGACGCCCCGACCCTGACCGCACCCGCCCCGGAGCGGCTCGCCGAGCTCGCCGTCGCGGCCACCCGACGGGCCCGCTGACCCGCTCGCCCGACCAGGCCCACCCAGGAGCCCCGTGACCCGCACCGTCCAGTCCCCCACCGACCACGTCGTCGTCGTGGGCGCCGGCCTCGCCGGGCTCGCGACCGCCCTGCACCTGCTCGGCGCCGGCCGTCGCGTGACGATCGTCGAGCGCGACCCCACCCCGGGCGGGCGCGCCGGCCGCCTCGACCTCCCCGGAGCCGACGGGGCGTTCCACCTCGACACCGGCCCGACGGTCATCACCATGCCCGAGCTCGTCGAGGAGGCCCTGGGCGCGGTCGGCGAGAAGCTCGGCGACCGCCTCGAGCTCGTCGACCTGCACCCCGCGTACCACGCGCGCTTCGCCGACGGCAGCGCGATCGACGTGCACACCGACCCCGGCGCGATGGAGCAGGAGATCCGGGAGAAGGTCTCGGCGGCCGACGCCGAGGGCTACCGCAGGCTGCGGGCGTGGCTCACCGAGCTCTACCGGGTGCAGATGGCGACGTTCATCGACGCCAACTTCGACTCCCCGTTCGACGTGCTCTCCCCCGACCTCGCCCGGCTGGGCACGCTCGGCGGCTTCGGCCGACTCGGCCCGAAGATCGGCAAGTTCCTCGGCGACGAGCGCCTGAAGCGCATCTTCTCGTTCCAGGCGCTGTACGCGGGCGTCCCGCCGGCCAAGGCGCTCGCGGCCTACGCCGTCATCGCCTACATGGACACGATCGCCGGCGTCTCGTTCCCCATGGGCGGGGTGCGCGCGCTCCCCCAGGCCCTCGCCGACGCCGCGGCCGACGCGGGCGCCGAGTTCCGCTACGGCACGACGGTCACCGGGCTCGAGCGCTCCGGCGGGCGGGTGCGCGCGCTGCGCACGGTCCCCACCGACGACCCGACCGCCGACGGCGACCGGATCGCCGCGGACGCCGTCGTCCTGTCGGTCGACCTCCCCGCCGCCCACGCCCTGCTCGGCCACGCGCCGCGGCGGGCGGTGCCGCTGCGCTGGTCGCCGTCGGCGTTCGTGTGGCACGCCGGCGTCCCCGCGGGCACCGGCCTCGGCCACCACACCATCTCCTTCGGCGACGCCTGGGCCGGCACGTTCGACGAGATCATCACCGAGGGCCGGCTGATGTCCGACCCCTCGCTGCTGATCACCCACCCCACGGCCACGGACCCCTCGCTCGCGCCGGACGGGCACCAGCTGGTCAGCGTGCTGGCCCCCTGCCCCAACACCGACGTCGCGCCGCTGGACTGGGATCGGGTCGGGCCGCGCTACCGCGACGAGCTGCGCGGCGTGCTGGCCGGGCGGGGGTTCGAGCTCGGCGAGCCGGTGGTCCAGCACACGATCACCCCCGCCGACTGGTCCGCGCAGGGCCTCGCCGCGGGCACCCCGTTCTCCGCGGCGCACACGTTCGCCCAGACCGGCCCGTTCCGGTCGGGCAACCTCGTGCGCGGCGAGGGCAACGTGGTGCTCGCCGGCTGCGGGACGACGCCGGGCGTCGGCGTCCCCACCGTGCTCGTGTCGGGGAAGCTCGCCGCCGCGCGGATCACGGGATGAGCCAGACCGAGCTCGACGCGGCCGGCATCACCGACCCCGCGCTGCGGGAGGCGTACGCGCGGTGCCGGGCGCTCAACGCCGCGCACGGGCGGACGTACTTCCTGGCCACGCGCCTGCTCGCGCCCGCCCAGCGGCCCGCGATCCACGCGCTCTACGGGTTCGCCCGCATGGCCGACGACGTCGTCGACGACCCGGACGCCGACGCCTCGCCGGCGGCGATCGCGGGCCGGCTCGAGGAGGTCCGCGCCCGCATGCGCCGCGGCCTGGCCGGCACCGATCCGCGCACGCTGGTGTCCGAGGGCGAGCCGGTGGTGGCCGCGCTGGCGGACACCGTCGCCCGCCACGAGATCGCCCACCGCCACCTCGAGGACTTCATGGACGCGATGGCCATGGATCTCACGGTGACCGACTACCCGACGTTCGACGACCTCGCCCGCTACGTGCACGGGTCGGCGGCGGTGATCGGGCTGCAGGTGCTGCCGGTGCTCGGGACGGTCGGCCCCCGCGAGGAGGCCGAGCCGTACGCCGCCGACCTCGGCGTCGCGTTCCAGGTGACGAACTTCCTGCGCGACGTCGGCGAGGACCTCGACCGCGGGCGCGTCTACCTGCCCCGCGCCGAGCTCGCGGCGTTCGGCGTCGACCGCGACCTGCTCGCCTGGTGCCGGTCGACGGGCCACACCGACGCCCGTGTGCGGCGGGCGCTGGCCCACCTCGTCGCCCGCACCCGCGCGGTCTACCGGCGCGCCGACCGCGGGATCGCGATGCTGCACCCCGTGTCGCGGCCGTGCGTGCGCACCGCGCGCGTGCTCTACGGCGGCATCCTCGACGAGATCGTCGCCGCCGACTACGACGTGCTGCGCCGCCGCGTCGCGGTGGGCAACGGCCTGCGGGCGGCGGTCGCGCTTCCGCACCTGGCGCGGGCCGTCGGGACGCGGTGGCGGCGCCGGCTCGACCC
>CADCTH010000323.1 GCA_902805495.1 uncultured Actinomycetospora sp. | reverse complement strand
GACACGACGGGGGCGGACACGACGGGGGCGGACACGACGGGAGCGGCGGTGTGCCGGCCGCCGGGGGCGACGGCGGTGACCGTGTGGTCCTCCCGCCGATGGTGCATCCCCATGCTCGCTCCCCGAATGGCCTAGTGGTCCGCGCTCCCTGCGAACGCTGTGTGAGCGATGTCGCAGGAGGCGCGGCCGGCGTTAGCGCCGAACCCGTCGTCCGGCCCGGGTTCACCACGTCGGGTGACGGAGAAACCTCGCGACAGACCTGACAGGAGGTGTCAGGCAGCGGGCCTAGCGTCGTCGTGGCAGGTGCCCGAGCAGCCACTCGACCGACCGGAGGACCGGTGTCCACCACACTCGCGATGATCAACCTCGACGGCCCCGACCCGCGTGCCCAGGCCGCGTTCTACGGCGCGTTGCTGGGCTGGGAGACCGTCGTCGCCGAGGACGAGTACGCGATGATCTCGGGGGAGGGCGCGCCGATCGGCTTCGGCCGCGTCCCGGGCTGGGCGGCGCCGCCGTGGCCCGACCCCGAGGGCACGAAGCGCTTCCACCTCGACCTCGCCGTCGACGACCTCGACGCCGCGATCGCCCACGCCCGCGAGCTCGGGGCGACGCTGCCCGAGCACCAGCCGGGCGAGCGGTGGCGGGTGCTGCTCGACCCCGTCGGGCACCCGTTCTGCCTCTGCCCGCGTTAGGTGGCCGGCGCGGCGGGCAACCGCAGCACCTCGCTGGCGAGGCGTGCGGCCAGGCCGTCCCCGGCCAGCTCGCGCCCGAAGTCCGCCTGCTCCCGCAGCTCGCGCGCGACGAGCTCCCCGAGCGCCCCGGGGTACACGCGGCGGGCGTGGTGCGCGGCCGCGCGCAGACGCATCGCCTCGTGGAACGGCATGCCCGCGGCGGTGCCCCGGACGTCGGGCGGCGCCGGCACGGCGTGCGTCGCCAGCGCCCCGTGGACGAGGGTCGTGGCCCACCCCGGCGTGCTCATCGCCGACTCCCCGACGGCGTGCCCGCACCGGCGGTGTCGCCCTCCCGCACCGCGGAGAGCACCTCGACGGCGAGTCGCGCGATGAGCCCGTCCCCGGCCAGCCGGTAGCCGAACTCGGCGAACGCGCGCAGCTCGCGGTGGACGAGCTCGCCGAGGGCGCCGGGGTAGGCCCGCAGGGCGAGGTCCGCCGCGTCGAGGTAGGTGCGGCGCTCGACGCCGTCGAGCCCGTCGTCGGTCTCCATGTCCTCGTCACCCCCGGTGTCGGCGCGGTCGTCGAAGACGTCCATCGTCGCCGTCCGTGACCGGGAGAGCATCGGGGATTCCCCTCGTTCGTGGCCGAGAGTGACTGCGTTCTACCCGATCGGCCTAACGAAGCTCGCCAGCTGTCTCCTCCCGGCTACTCACCGCTGCTGCCGCCGCGCCAGCCCCGCGACGTAGGCGGCCTGGCCCGCGTGCTGGATGTCGTCGTCGACCACGCTGATCAGCCGCACCCCGCGCGTCACCGGCGGGTCCCAGGCGTCGTCGATGACCTCGTCCAGGTCGGCGTCGGTAAGCGTGCGCAGGTAGGCGACGGTGCGCTCGTGCACCGCGTCGAGGTAGCCGACCAGCAGCGCCGGGTCGTCGACGCGCACCGCCGCCACCTGCTCGCTCGTGTGGCCGAAGCCGATGGAGGCGTCGTCCAGCGGCAGGTCGAAGCGCCGCGCCCAACCGCTGGCGGTGTACACCTGCTCGGTGCCGGCGAGGTCGGCGACGTGGTCGTCCTGCACCCGCGTGAGGTGCCAGACGAGCCAGGCGACGTGGTTGGCCTCGGCGTCGGGACGCCAGTTCAGGTCGTCGGCGCTCAGCCCGTCGACGGCCCGCGTGACGTCGCTCTGCGCGCGCCCGAAGGCGTCGACGAGCACCTCGATGGCGTCCACGGTGATCCTCTCCCTCAGCGCGCCGACGCGAAGACGACGACGTTGTCCTGGTACGACAGGGTGCCCTCGTCGAAGGGCCCGCCGCACGTCAGCAGGCGCAGCTGGGGCGCCGTCGACGGACCGTATATCCGGTCGCTGGGCATGGTGTCCTTCGGGAAGTACTCGACGCTGTCGACCGCGTAGCGCGCGGTGCCGCCGTCGGAGCGGGGCACCTCGACGAGGTCCCCGGGGCGCAGCCGGTCGAGCTGGGCGAACACCGCGGGCCCGCGCCGGGTGTCGACGTGGCCGGCGAACACCGCAGGTCCGGGGTCCCCGGGCACCGCGCTCGAGGTGTACCAGCCGACCTGCCCGAAGTCGGTGGGTACCTGGAGCGCGCCGCGGTAGTCGATGCGCAGATCGGCGACGTTCAGCGCCGCCAGGCCGATCGACGGGATCGACATCCCCGTGGGCCGCAGGCCGTCCGGGACGGGCGCGGTCGCGGCGGCGAGCGGCATGCGCGGGGCGGGCGGGGCCTCGGGGTCGTCGGAGAACAGGCCCCCGAACCACCCGCCGATCGAGCCGAGCACGGACGGGGAGGCCAGGCCGCCCAGGCCGGCCTCTGTGCCCCCGCGCGGCAACGGCGGCACGCGCTGGGCGGCGGGCAGCGGCGTCTCCGGGTCGGGCGTCGCGCGCGGCGTCGGGGTCGGCGGCGCGGTGGTCG
>CADCTH010000322.1 GCA_902805495.1 uncultured Actinomycetospora sp. | reverse complement strand
CCGCCCGGGCGGCGGGCGGTGCGGCGGTGGGGATCGCGGGGGGCACCGTGGGCGCTGTGGGCGCTGTGGGCTCCTGCGCACACGCGGCCGGCGCGAGGGCCAGGGCCGCCGCGAGCGCGACGATCACCACACGAGCAGGGGCGCGGGTGTCCCCGCGGCGGGCACCGGGCATCGAAGCGGGATTGTGCCGCACGACCGAGGGGCACCTGTCCCCCACCTGGGGAACGGAGGACGACGCCGGTGACCGCCACCCGCCAGACCCGCACGCTGCACGGCGCGCGCATGTCCTACGTCGAGGCGTGCCCGGACGCGACGCGCGGCGGAGAGGATCCGGAGGTCGTCGTCCTCGTGCACGGCATCGCCGGCAGCGCGGAGACGTGGACCCCGGTGCTGCAGTCCTTCGAGCGCACCGGGTGCGACCGGCTGCTGCTGGCCGCCGAGCTGCTCGGCCACGGCGAGTCCGCGGGCGTCGGCGGCGACTACTCGCTCGGCGCCTACGCCAACGGGCTGCGCGACCTGCTCGCGGTCCTCGGCCACCGCCGGGTCACGGTCGTCGGGCACTCGCTGGGCGGCGGGGTGGCCATGCAGTTCGCCTACCAGTTCCCGGAGATGTGCTCGCGGCTCGTGCTGGTCTCGTCGGGCGGTCTCGGGCGCGGGGTGAGCCCGCTGCTGCGCCTGGCCTCGCTGCCGGGCTCGGAGTGGGTCCTGCCCGCGCTGGCGTCCTCGGGTCTGCTGGGGCTCGGGGCGCACGCGCTGCGGGCGGCCGCGGCCGTGCCGGCCCTGACCGCGCACTCCGTGTCGCTGCGCGAGACCGCCCGTCACGCCGCGTCGCTCACCGAGCGGGCGCACCTCGACGCGTTCGTCGACACCGTGCGCGCAGTGATCGGCCCGGGCGGGCAGCGCGTCAGCGGCACCGACCGGCTCTACCTCACCGAGGGCCTGCCGACGATGGTCGTCTGGGGCGATCGGGACCCCGTGATCCCGGTGGGCCACGCCCGCCGGGCGGAGACCCTCATGCCGCACGCGCGCCTGGAGCTCTTCGAGAAGGCGGGACACTTCCCGCACTGCGACGAGCCCGACCGCTTCTCAGGCCTGCTCACCGAGTTCTGCGACCGCAACGCGCCCGCCGACCTCGACGTCACGAGCCTCGGCCCGCGGGTCGCGGCCCGGGGCGCCTGAACCGACCGGGCTACGCGCCGTCCGGGCGCGGGTGCCGGCACTGGTAGGCCAGCGCCGGGGGCAGGTTGCGCCACACCGTCGGCGTGACGTGCACCTCGGCGAAGCTCTCCTCGAGCACCCCGCGGAAGCGGCGCTGGGTGGGTAGCACCCGCACGTGGCTGTAGGCGAACGTGGTGAACGGGGCGCCGGGGGCCAGGACGCGGGTGACCTGCTCCATGATCCCGCGCTGCGCCGACTCCGGGAACAGCGTCCACGGCAGCCCGCTGACGATCGCGTCGACGCGGTCCACCCCGACGTCGGCGAGCAGCTTCTGCAGGTCGGCGGCGTCGCCCTGGACGACCTCGAGCCACGGCCGCGTGCGGCGCAGGTGCTCGACCATGCCCGGGTCGACCTCGACGGCGATGTGGCGTGCGCCCTCGGGCAGGCGGCGGCGCAGCGCGGCGCTGACCACCCCGGTGCCCGGCCCGAGCTCGACGACCACCGGGTGGCCCTCGGCGGGGGCCACCGAGGCGAGCAGGTCGGACAGCGCCCGCCCGCTGGGGGCCACCGCGCCGATGACGCCCGGGGAGCGCACGGCCGAGGAGATGAAGGTGACGAGGTCGCGAACGGGACTCACAGCGGACACAGTGGCAGCTCCGCGGGCCGATCGCCCACTCGGGAGGGCCGGGACCGGCGCACGTCTCAGCGCGGGTCGACCACGCGCATGAGGATGAAGGTCAGCAGCAGCAGGATCATGATCGACAGATCGAGGCTGACGTTGCCGATGCGGACCTGGGGAATGATCCGGCGCAGCAGCTTGACCGGCGGGTCGGTGACCATGAACAGCACCTCGAGCCCCGCGGCGGTGCCCCCGGCGGGGCGCCAGTCGCGCGCGAAGCTGCGCACGATCTCGACGACGAGCCGCCCCACGATGAACAGCCACAGCAGGAACAGCGCGTAGTAGACGACCAGCAGGACGGACCACATGCGTCCAGAGTGCCTGACGCGACGCGTTCCCGGTCACGCCGGGCTCCCCGGGTGGCGGGTGCGCTCCCGGCCGCGGCCGTCACCGGCTACGGTCCCTGGTCGGTCGTCGGGTCGCTGGATGGAGGTGTCGTGGTCGTCATGGTGCCCGTCGACGAGCGGCTGACCGCCCCCGGCGCGCCCGGCCTCGCCCAGATCGGCACGGCGGGCGTCGAGGCGCTGGTGGAGGCCGTGCTGCGCTCCGAGACGGAGGCGCCCGACCCGCCCGGCAGCTCGCCGTGCGGTCGCGACGACGTCGTGCGCCCGCGCACGTTCCTGGCCGTCGACCCGCAGGACCGCCAGGTGGTCGGCACCTGCGGCTTCCGCGGCCCGGTCCGGGCGGGGCGCCTCGAGATCGCGTTCTGGACGTTCCCGCCCTACGAGGGCCGGGGTTGGGCGACGGCCATGACCCGCGCCCTGGTGACCCGCGCGTTCACCGATCCCTCGGTGCACACGGTCGTCGCGCACACCCTCGCCGAGCGCACGCCGGCGGGCAGCGTCCTGACCGCCAACGGCCTCGTGCGGGTGCAGGCGCGGCGCCGCGACGAATCCGGCCCCGACGGGGCGGTGCGCGGCAAGGTGTGGCGCTGGGAGACCCACCGGCCGACCCGGGCGGACATCCCCGCCGCGGCGTCGTCGATCCGCCGGTGAGCACCGCGACGGGCCGGTCGTGATCCTCCACCTGTGCACGCGCGACGAGCTGGCCGCGGCGCGGGAGGACGGCGCGCGCCGGCCGCCGTCGCTCGACGAGGTCGGGTTCGTGCACTGCTCGGACCCCGGCACCGTGCACCTGCCGGCCTCGCGCCTGTACGCGGGGCGCACCGACGTCGTGGTCCTCGTGGTCGACCCCGACCGGCTCGCCGCCCACGGGGTGCCGGTGCGCTGGGAGCCGGGCGTCGGCAGCCAGGGCGGCGAGGACCCGCGAGGCCCGTGGTTCCCGCACGCCTACGGCCCGCTGGTGCTCGACGCCGTCGTGGCGGTGCACGACCTGGTGCCCGAGCCGGACGGGACGTTCCGCCCGCCCGCGGTGACCTGAACGACGAGGGCCCCCGACCGTGTGGTCGGGGGCCCTCGTCGTCGCGTAGCGGGGACAGGATTCGAACCTGTGACCTCTGGGTTATGAGCCCAGCGAGCTACCGAGCTGCTCCACCCCGCGTCGTGCCCGTCACCCTGGGCCGGGGATCCCGGCGGCCGGAGAAGTCTCCGGCGCCGGTGTCGTAGCGGGGACAGGATTCGAACCTGTGACCTCTGGGTTATGAGCCCAGCGAGCTACCGAGCTGCTCCACCCCGCGCTGCGTTGTGATGACAACGGTACACGCCGACCCGCGGCGGCCCCGGGGCGGGGGGTGGGCCGGACGGCCCGGCCCACCCCCGCGGAGGAGATCAGCCGCCGGCCGGCGTCGCGGCCGCACCGGTGGCGTTGCGGAACCGCTGGATGGCCGCGTCGAGGGCCGCCTCGGCGTCCCCGATGCCCCGGTAGTCCCGGGCCGCCTGGGCCTGGGCGAGGCGGTCGAGGGCGTCGTTCATGCCCGTGACGGCCTCGGAGAGCTCAGGGCTCAGCGCCTGCCCGGGCACCCCCGAGGGCAGCGGTCCGCCGCCGGTGTTGGCGCCCGGCGTGGGCTGGGTCGGCTGGGACGGTGTCGGCCCCAGCCCCGGCACGGTCAGCCCCGGCGGCAGCGGGACGCCCTGGAACGCGGCCTGCAGCGCGCCCTGCAGCGTCGGCGCGTAGCCGATGTCGCCGTTGTTGAAGCGGGCGATGACGCCGAACAGCTGCGGGAACGAGGTCTGCGCGTTGCGCTCGACGTAGATGGGCTCGACGTAGAGCAGCCCGCCCGCCACCGGCAACGTCAGCAGGTTGCCGTACTGCACCTGGACCGGGGTGCCCGACTGGCGCAGCGGGAACAGCCCCTGGTTGACCGAGTTGCTGGTCAGCAGCTCGGCCTGGACCTGCTGGGGACCCTGGGGCCCGCGCTGGTCACCGGTGAGCTGCGCCGGCAGCTCGAGCACGGTCATCTGCCCGTAGGTCTCGGGCTCGGAGCTCACCGACAGGTACGCCGAGAGGTTCGGGCGCGAGAGGGCCAGCAGCGTGCTCGTCATCTGGAACTGGGTGTCCGGGATCGCGCCGGGTCGCGGGTCTCCCGCGAGCAGGTAGTACGGCGGGATCGACGCGTTGCTCTCGCGCGTCGGGTCCTCCGGGATGGTCCAGAAGTTCTGGGTCGAGAAGAAGTCCCGCGGGTTCTCGACGTGGTAGCGCGTCAGCAGCTCGCGCTGCACCTTGAAGATGTCCTCCGGGTACCGGAAGTGCGCCCGCAGGCTCGGGCTGACCTCCGACGCCGGCCGCACGACGTCCGGGAAGACGCCCATCCACGTCTTGAGCACCGGGTCCTGCTCGTCGATCTGGTACAGCTTCACCTCGCCGCTGTACGCGTCGACGGTGGCCTTCACCGAGTTGCGCATGTAGCCCGCGGAGCCCGCCGGCGTGGCCGGGCGCAGCGAGTCGGCGGTGGCCTGACCGAGGTCGACCTGCTGGGCGTACGGGTAGCGCGGCAGCGTCGTGTAGCCGTCGACGATCCACTGCAGGCGCCCGTCCACGACCGCGGGGTACGGGTCGACGTCGGTGCGCAGCCAGGGCGCGACCTTCTCGACGCGCTCGAGCGGGGTGCGGTTGTAGATGATGCGCGACTCGCTGCCGATGGAGCCGTTGAACAGGATGTTCCGCTCGCCGTACGCCGCGGCGAAGATCAGCCGCTGCGCCCAGTTGCCCAGCGAGACGCCACCGGGGCCGGTGTAGGCCGAGGCCGGGCGGCCCGGGCCGTCGAACTCCCGCGGGGCCAGGCCCGGGTTGCCGCCGACGATGGCGTAGTCGTCGGCGCCGCCGAGGAACTCGCCGTAGTAGATGCGCGCGCCGTCGGGGCTGATGCCGAACGGTCCCGGGTTGCTCGAGTCGCTGACCTCGAACTGCGGCAGCCCGCCCTGGCTGGCCTCGGCGTTGCTGGGGACGTTCACCCGGTCCGCCGGGGCCGAGACGATGCCCTGCCCGTGGGTGTAGACGAGGTGGCGGTTGATCCAGTCCTGCTGGTTGCCGATCAGCGCGTCCGGGTTGATCTCCCGGGCCGCCAGGACGAAGTCCTGGCGCTGGTCGTTGACCGTGTAGCGGTCGATGTCCAGCTGCGGGGAGAACGCGTAGAAGTTGGTCAGCTGCTGCTGGACCGCGAACGTCCGGTTCAGCCGCGACGGGTCCTGGATGCGGATGTTGTTCAGCGTCGCCTGGCTGTTGGCGACGTCCTGCGGCGGCACGGCGGCGGTGCCGGCGGCGGAGGCGACCTGCGGGGCGTAGGGGATCACCCCGACGTTGTTCAGCCCGAAGGCCTGGCGGGTGGCCGCGATGTTCCGCGAGATCGAGTCCGCCTCGCGGTCGATGGCGTTCGGGCGCACCGAGAACTGCTCGAGCACTGCGGGCCACGCCGCGCCGACCAGCACGCTGGAGAGCACGAGCAGCGCCAGCGCGATCGCGGGGATCTGCAGGTTGCGCAGCACCACCGCGGAGAAGAAGGCCGCCGCGCAGATCAGCGCGATGATCAGCAGGATCAGCTTGGCCGGCATGGCCGCGTTGAGGTCGGTGTAGCTGGCGCCGAAGAAGTTGGCGCCGCTCTCCGCGGCCTTGCGGTCGCTGAACAGCAGCTCGTAGCGGTCGAAGAAGTAGGCGACGGCCTTGAACAGCACGAACGTGCCGACCAGCACCGCGAGGTGGGCCCGCGCCGCCGGGGCGACGGCGCCGTTGCGGCCGGCCAGGCGGATGCCGCCGAACAGGTAGTGCGCGATCAGCGCGGCGACGAAGCTCACCGCGATCGCGACGAAGATCCAGCTCAGCAGCCAGCGGTAGAAGGGCAGCTGGAAGACGTAGAACGAGATGTCGTGGCCGAACACCGGGTCCTCCACCCCGAACGGGGTGGAGTTCAGGAACAGCTGCACGGTCTGCCAGTCGGCCTGCGCGGAGAGGCCGGCGATGAGCGCGACGACCGCGGGGATGCCGATCGCGAACCAGCGCGGCCGCGAGAGCACGACGGTGCGGTACCGGGCGACCGGGTCGTCGGCGCCGGCACCGGCCACGGGCACGAACACCGGGCGCACCCGGTAGGCGATGACGAGGTTGAGCGCCAGCAGGCCGCCCATCAGCAGGGCGGCGACGACGAACTGCAGGACGCGCGTCCACAGGATCGTCGTGAAGACGCCACGGAAACCGACCTCGCCGAACCACGCCCAGTCGACGTAGACGTCGACCAACCGCGCGCCGCCGAGCAGCACGACGAGCGCCACGGCGGCGACGATCAGCAGCGTCTTGGTCCGTCGCGACAGCTGGGGGGTCGCCGTCGGGGG
>CADCTH010000321.1 GCA_902805495.1 uncultured Actinomycetospora sp. | reverse complement strand
CGCTGGGCTCG
Organism: uncultured Actinomycetospora sp.; assembly: GCA_902805495.1. Taxonomy (GTDB): domain Bacteria; phylum Actinomycetota; class Actinomycetes; order Mycobacteriales; family Pseudonocardiaceae; genus Actinomycetospora. The sequence continues at coordinate 2,787 of CADCTH010000321.1, read as the reverse complement.
CCGGCCGCGCGCCGCCGCCCGCTGGGGGTCGTCACCGCGCCCGCCGGTGCCGACACCCCGGCCGACGCCGATCAGGGGGCGTGACCCGGCCCGAACTAGCCCGGCTCGCCGCGGGCCTTGCGGTACAGCACCCACACGAGGTCGACGAGGCAGACCAGGGCGACGACGCCGAACGCGATCGACGCCCACGGCAGCCAGATCACCACGAGGAAGACCACGACGCCCGCGATCGAGGCCAGCAGCCCGACCGCGGCGAGCACCGCGCGGAAGGTGAGTGCGCTGTAGGTCGGGGCCGCACCGCCGAAGCCGGCGGTCGGGTCGTGGTAGTCGGGCAGCCCGCGCTCGTAGTCCTCGCGCGTGCGCCGGGGCTTCGCCGTCACGGCGACACCTCCTCCTCGGCGGTCGTCGTCCGGACGCGGGGTTTGCCCGGGCGTCGAGTTGGGCCAAACACCGTCACCACCACATCCACGGAGGCTCCCGTGCGCCCGTTCGACGACATCGACCGTCTCGCGAAAAACCCCGCCCTCGACAAGATCGCCGCACCGGCGCGCGATCTCGTGCACAAGGTGCTCCGGCGCCAGGACGTCAAGGACGCCCTGCACGGCGTGTGGCTCGGTCACCCGCTGCACCCGGTGCTGGCGCAGGCCTCGCTGAGCTTCTTCGCCTCGGCGGGCGTGCTCGACGTCGCGCCCCGCACGCGGCGCCCGGCGACCGTGCTCATCGCGCTCGGGCTGGTCTCGGCCGCGCCGACGCTGGCGGCGGGCTGGGCCGACTACGCCGACGGGCACGAGGAGCAGCAGCGCGTCGGGGTGGTGAACGCCGCGGCCAACGGCGCCATGATCGCCGGCTACGCGGCCTCGCTCGCGGCGCGGCTGCGCGGGCGCAGCACCCGGGGCGCGATCATCGGCTGGGCCGCGCTGGCCGCGGGCGTCGTCGGGGCGAACCTCGGCGGGCACATGGCCTACCACCAGGCCATGGGCGCCAACCACGCCGAGGGCTACCCCCACATCGGCCCCGGCGACTGGACCGACGTCGGCCCCGCGGACGAGCTGCCCGAGGGCGAGCCGACGCGCCGGATCATCGGTGACGTCGGGGTGCTCGTCGTGCGCCGCGGGGAGACGATCCACGCGCTGGCCGACCGCTGCGCGCACGCCTCGGCGCCGCTGCACGAGGGCAGCATCGTCGACGGCGACGGCCGCGGCGACTGCGTCGTGTGCCCGTGGCACGGCAGCGTCTTCCGTCTCGACTCCGGCTCCGTGGTGCACGGCCCGGCCACCGCGCCGCAGCCCACCTTCCGCACCCGCGTGCGCGAGGGCCGCCTCGAGCTGGCCGTCACCGGCTACCCGGGGGTGCCGGCGAGCTGAGCCCGGGTCTTGGGACGTACGGGTGAGCGCGCGGCGACCGTCGGGCGAACCTCGCCCGGCGGTCGCGCGGGGAGGACGCGCCCGGAGGGCGAAGCCCCGGGTGCTCGTGTAAGGCTGGCCTTCGTCGGCATCCGCCGTCTGGTCGACGAGTCCGTCGCCTCCGACCCGCCGCCCCCCGGGAGCACCTCCGCATGACGTCCGGTTCGGCCCTGCCCCACGCCGACCTCTCCGCCCCGACGCCCGACGCCTCTCCCGAGGCCCCTGTCGACCCGCGTGCCGACCTCTCCGACCACCGGCGCCACATCGCCCCGCACGTGATGGTCTACCTCTTCGCCTTCGTGCCGTTCGTGGCGCTGATCGCCGCCGTGCCGCTGGCCTGGGGCTGGGGGCTGACCTGGCTCGACGTCGGGCTGACGGCCGGGTTCTACGTCGTGACGATGCTCGGCGTCACCGTCGGGTTCCACCGGTACTTCACGCACGGCGCCTTCCGCGCGAACCGCGCGCTGCGGATCGCGCTGGGCGTCGCCGGCAGCATGGCCGTCCAGGGCCCGATCCGGCACTGGGTGGCCGACCACCGGCGCCACCACGCGTTCGCCGACAAGGAGGGCGACCCGCACTCCCCCTGGGCGTTCGGGACGTCGCCGGCGGCGCTCGTGCGCGGCTTCTGGCACGCGCACATGGGCTGGATCTTCGACCGGTCCCTGACGAACCAGCAGCGCTTCACCCCCGACCTGCTCGCCGATCCCGACATGCGCGCGGTGCACCGCTGGTTCACCGGGCTGACGGTGCTCAGCCTCGGCGCGCCGGCGCTCATCGGCGGGCTCGTGACGTGGTCGTGGTGGGGCGCGGTGACGGCCTTCTTCTGGGCGAGCCTCGTGCGCGTCGGCCTCACCCACCACGTGGCGTGGTCGACCAACTCGATCTGCCACCTCGTCGGCGAGCGCCCCTGGGGCGCGCGCGACCGCTCCACCAACGTCTGGCTGCTCGCGATCCCGAGCATGGGCGAGTCCTGGCACAACCTGCACCACGCCGACCCGACCTCCGCCCGTCACGGTGTCGGCCGCGGTCAGCTCGACATCTCGGCGCGCACGATCTGGCTGTTCGAGAAGCTGGGCTGGGCGTCGAACGTCAAGTGGCCGACGCCGCGGCGTCTCGAGCGGCTCGGGGCGCGCGCGGCGGGCTGAACCTCGCCCGGGGACCCGTGTCCTCGGGACACGGGTACGGGCTGCAGAAGTCGGGGCCGGCCTTCGCCGTGCCGTCCCGGGCGCACCGCCCGCAGCGACTCAGCCGAGCGAACGCGCGTGGCGCTCCGCGGACTCGGCGTCCTCGCGCGCCCGCTCCGCCTCGCGGCGACGGGTGTCGCGCTCGCGGGCCGCGGTGTCGGCGCGGTCCCAGGCCTCGCGGCGGGCGTCCTCGGCGGCGG
>CADCTH010000320.1 GCA_902805495.1 uncultured Actinomycetospora sp. | reverse complement strand
GCTCGGTCCGGACGCCGACCCGTCGGCCACGCCCGAGCGCGAGCTCCCCCTGCCCGTGCTCGTCGCCGGGCGGCGGCGGGCCGGGGCCGGCGCGGCGGGCGACCGGGTGTGCATCGAGGCGCACGTCCTGTCCTCCGACACCCCGTCCGAGAAGGCGCTGCGGGTGGGCGAGGAGATGGCGGCCGGCGACGACGCGGTGCTGCTCGTGCTGGGCGACGGCGCGGCCACCCACACCGCGCGGGCCCCGGGGGCCTTGGACGAGCGCGCCGAGGGCGACGACCGCGCCGTCGCCGACGCCCTGGCCGCCGGGGATCCCGACGTGCTCGCGGGGCTCGACGCAGGCCTGGACGACGCGCTGCTCGTCGGCGGCCGCGTCCCGTGGCAGGTGCTCGCGGGCGCGGTGCCCCGGCCGTCGTCGGCACGCCTGGAGCACTCGTCGGCGCCCTTCGGCGTCGCGTACCACGTGGCGCTCTGGAGCCCCTGACCGTGGCACGCAGCGCAGCGGAGCTGACACCTCGGGCGATGCGCCCGATCGCCCTCGTCGGCCCCACCGCCACCGGCAAGTCCGACCTCGCGCTGGACCTCGCCGAGGCGCTGGCGGCGCGCGGGGCGGGTGCCGAGGTCGTGAACGCCGACGCGATGCAGCTCTACCGCGGGATGGACATCGGCACCGCGAAGCTGGCGCCCGACGCGCGGCGCGGCGTGCCCCACCACCTGCTCGACGTCCTCGACGTCACCGAGACCGCCACGGTGGCGGCCTACCAGCGCGACGCGCGCGCCGCGGTCGACGCGGCCCGCGCGCGGGGGCGGGTGCCGCTGGTGGTCGGGGGCTCCGGGCTCTACGTGCAGGCGGTGCTCGACGACCTGCGGTTCCCGGGCACCGACCCCGCCCTGCGCGCCCGGCTCGACGCCGAGCTCGCCACCGTCGGGCCCGGGGCGATGCACGCCCGCCTCGCCGCCCGCGACCCGGACGCCGCCCGCGACATCCTCGCGAGCAACGGCCGGCGCATCGTGCGGGCGCTCGAGGTCGTCGAGCTCACCGGGCAGCCCTTCGCGGCGAGCCTGCCCCGCCCGGGCGCGCCCCGCCACGAGGCCCTGCTCGTCGGCCTGGACCGCGACACCGCGGTGCTCGACGAGCGCGTCGCCGTCCGGGTCGACGCGATGCTGGCGGCGGGCCTGGTCGACGAGGTCGCCACGCTCGCGGCGCGAGGGCTGCGCGACGGGGCGACCGCGTCACGGGCAGTCGGCTACCGCGAGGTGCTCGAGCACCTCGACGGCACGATCGACCTCGACGAGGCCCGGCGGCGCACCGTCGTCGCCACCCGGCGGCTGGTGCGCCGCCAGCGCTCGTGGTTCCGCCGCGACCCGCGCGTCGCGCGGCTCGACGCCGCGGCGCCGGACCTCGTCGCGACGGTGCTCGGGGCGTGGGGCTGACGCGGCCTCAGGAGCCGGCGACGGGCTGACCGGCCCGACGGGTGTGGCGGGCGGCTCGGCGGGCGAGGTCGCGGGCGCGGCCATGAGGGCTCCGGGGCAGAGCGAGGGTGGTGGGCGCGGGCTCCGGGCGGGCGTCAGGGCGGCGGCGGGTGCCCCAGGCCGGCCTCGAGCAGGTCGAGGGCCTCGTCGAGCCCGGCGACGAGGTCGGTGGCGCCGTCGGAGGCCAGCCAGCGGGTGGTGGCGGTGCGCGTGGCCGACATGACCGCGGCGGCGGTGAGGGCGGGGTAGAGGTCGTGGGCCTGGAGGCCGGTGCGCTCGGCGATCACGGCCGCGAGCTGCGCCTCGATCGCGGCGTACGCGGCGAGCTGGTGGGGGACCAGCGTGCGGAACGTGCTGTCTTGCAGATCACGCAGCGAGCGGGTCGGCGATAGGCTGGTCCCGTGGAGTTCGTCAAGGGCCACGGCACCGAGAACGACTTCGTCGTGCTGCCCGACCCCGACGGCGAGATCGAGCTGGACGCGCAGGACGGGGCGTTGGTGCGCGCGCTGTGCCACCGCCGGCGGGGCATCGGGGCCGACGGGGTGCTGCGCGTGGTGCGCACCGACACGCCCGTCGCCCTGGCCGCGGGGATCGACGCATCCGAGGCGACGTGGTTCATGGACTACCGCAACGGCGACGGCTCGCTGGCCGAGATGTGCGGCAACGGCGTGCGGGTGTTCGCCCGTCACCTCGTCACCGCGGGGCTCGTCGCCCCCGGCACCCACCCCGTCGCCACCCGGGCCGGCACCCGCTGGGTCACCGTCGACCACACCGGGCCCGTCACCGTCGACATGGGTCCCGCCGTGCTCGGCCCCGGCTCCGCGGCGCTCGACGACGGCGTGGAGCTCGAGGGCGTGGCGGTGGACGTCGGCAACCCGCACCTCGCGTGCGTCACCACCCGGCCCCTCGACGCCTTCGACCTCGCGCGCCCACCCGCGTACGACGCCTCGCTGTTCCCGCACGGGGTCAACGTCGAGGTGCTCACGCCGCTGCACGACGGGGCCGTGACCCTGCGGGTGCACGAGCGCGGGTCGGGGGAGACCCGCTCGTGCGGCACCGGGACCGTCGCCGGCGCCGTCGCCGCCCTGGCCGCCGCGGGGCGGGGGACCGGGGCGGTCACCGTGCACACGCCGGGCGGCACGCTCGTCGTCGGCGTCGACGGGGCCACCACCACGCTCACCGGTGCCGCCGAGCTGGTCGCCCGGGGCACGTGGGGCGCGCCCGTCCTCGCCACGCCCTGAGGCCCGGCGCTGCTCGCGGTGGTTTCCCCGTTGCTGCTCGTGGGACCATGGAGAGCAACATGACATGACCCGCAGCGCAGGACCCCCGTGCGACCCCGCCCACACCGCCCACCCCGCCCACGCAGCACCCGCGG
>CADCTH010000319.1 GCA_902805495.1 uncultured Actinomycetospora sp. | reverse complement strand
CTCGGCCACGCGCCGGCGCAGAGTGGCCTCGGCGTCGAGCACCTCGGCGGGGGCGACACCCTCGAGGTCGCTCATCTCGGCTATGCGCCGGACCTCCAGCGTCACGCCCGGGCCGATCGGGCAGCGCCGGGCCCACTGCACGGCCTCCTCGCGGGAGGCGACCTCGAGGATCCAGTAGCCGGCGACGAGCTCCTTGGTCTCGGCGAACGGCCCGTCGGTGACGCTGGCGGACTCCCCGTCGTTCGTGACGACGAAGCCGTCGGCGCTCGGCGTCAGGCCCTCGGCGGCCAGCAGGACGCCGGCGTCCACGAGGTCGGTGTTGTAGCGGCCCATGGCCTCGAAGACCTCCTCGGGCGGCGGGCCGGCGCTCTCGCCGACGCTCATCGACTCCGGGGCCTGCATGATCAGCATGTAGCGCATCGGGTGCTCCTCGCGGCTCGTCGGCGGGGCCTCTCCCCCGCCGCTCGCCCAGGCGTCGAACGGGTGCGCCGTCCTTCGACAGGGATCGCGGAGGAATTCCTACCGCAGGACGCCGAGCCAGTTCGTCAGCAGGTCCGCGCCCGCGTCGCCCGACTTCTCGGGGTGGAACTGGGTGGCCGAGAGCGGCCCGTTCTCGACGGCGGCGACGAAGTCCTCGCCGTGGTGGGCCCACGTGACCCGGGCCGGCGCGAAGTGCTCCGGCGCCACCTGCTCCCAGCGCCGCACGCCGAACGAGTGCACGAAGTAGTAGCGGGTGTCGGGGTCGGTGCCGGCGAACAGGACGCTGTCGGCGGGCGCGGTGACGGTGTTCCAGCCCATGTGGGGCAGCACGTCGGCCTGCAGCTTCTCGACGGTGCCCGGCCACTGGCCCGCGCCCTCGGCCTCCTCGCCGAACTCGACCCCGCGCTCGAACAGCACCTGCATGCCCACGCAGATGCCGAGCACCGGGCGCCCGCCGGCCAGGCGCTGCTCGACGATCCGCTCGCCCTGCACCGAGCGCAGGCCCGCGGCACAGGCGGCGAACGCGCCCACGCCGGGCACGACGAGCCCGTCGGCCTCGAGCGCGGCCAGGCGGTCGGCGGTGACCTCGACGTCGGCGCCCACGCGCTGCAGCGCCCGCTCGGCGGAGCGCAGGTTGCCCGAGCCGTAGTCGAGCACCACGACGCGCGGGCTGCGGGAGGGGCGGGGCGCCGGGGTGGTCGTCGCGCTGGTCTCCGTGGTCACGGACTCCACGGTACCGAGCGCGACGCGTGCACGTCCCCACGCACCTCGAGCACCAGCAGGCCCGGGTCGGACCCCTCGACGGGCCGGACGAGGCCCTGCTCGCGGAGCCGGTCCACCGCCTCGGCGTAGCCGTCCGCGGCCCACGTCGCGTCGTCGACCGCGGCCACGACGACTCCGCCGACGCGCACGACCCGCGCGAAACCGGTGAGCGCCCGCGGCCCGAGGTGCCCCGGCGCGAAGCCGCCCCGGCAGGTGACGACGTCGAACTTGCCCGACGCCCCGGGAACCCCGTCGCGCAGGTCGGCCGGCCCGAGGTCGTGGTAGACGCGGCGACGCCGGGCCCGGCGGATCATGCCCGGCGAGAGGTCGAGCCCGTCGATGGAGGTGAAGCCGCGCTCGGCGAGCTCCGCGCCGAGCAGTCCCGTCCCGCACGCGGCGTCGAGAACGTCGGCGCCCGGCCCGGCGATCGCGGTGACGATGTCGGCCATCCGCGCGGCGTCCGGGTGTCCCATCAGGCCCGCGACGTCCACGTCCTCGTAGGTGGCGGCCCAGTCGTCGTAGAGCCTTCGCACCTCGGCGACGTCGGACGCGGTGCGGATCTGCTCGAGCCGGGCGGCGGCGTCGCCCGCGTCGGCGGTGGCAGGGGTACCCACGATCCCCTTCCCGGCCGTCGGTCTGGCCGCCCGAGTTCCCGCTGTGCGCCGGACCAATCGCCCGGGCCCCCGCGGGTCAGGCGCCGCTGGGCCCCAGGCGCAGGATCGCCGCGGCGACGGCGACCACCGCGAGCGCGGCGAGGACGACCGCGACGAACCGGTTGCGCGACCAGAAGCTCACCACGCCGCCGAGCAGGAAGCCACCGAGCGCGAGGAGCGCGATGACCAGGGCGTCGGGACTCACGTCTCCAGGACGCCCTTCGTCGACGCGGGGCCCTCGAGGCGGGCGTCGGGCTCGGTGGCGGCGCGCAGGGCGCGGGCGATCGCCTTGTACTCGGCCTCGGTGATGTGGTGCGGGTCGCGCCCGCCGGTGACGCGCACGTGCAGGGCGATGCCGGCGTGGAAGGCGATCGACTCGAACACGTGGCGGTTGAGCACCGTCGGGTAGTTCCCGCCGACCACGAAGCCGGTCATCATCTCCGGCTCGCCGGTGTGCACGCAGTAGGGGCGGCCCGAGACGTCGACGACGGCCTGCGCCAGCGCCTCGTCCATCGGGATCCAGGCGTCGCCGAAGCGGCGGATGCCCGACTTGTCGCCGAGCGCCTGCTTGAGCGCCTGGCCCAGCACGATCGCGACGTCCTCGACGGTGTGGTGGGCGTCGATCTCGACGTCGCCGGTGGCGCGGACGACCAGGTCGAGCGCGCCGTGCTTGCCCAGCGCGTCGAGCATGTGGTCGAAGAACGGCACGCCGGTGGCGACCTCCGTGCGGCCGGTGCCGTCGAGGTCGACCTCGACGAGCACGCTCGACTCCTTGGTCACGCGCTCCACACGTCCGGTCCGGCTCACGCCTCACAGGCTACGCACCTGGTCGCGGGCCGCAGTGTGCGAGTCGGCTCCCCGTTCGGCCGATCGCCTCCCCGGCGTATGTCACCTACCGTCAGAGCCAGCGCCAGCCCGGGGGGACGGGTGCGCCCGATCGGGGCTCAGCGAAGCTCACGGTCGGTCATGGTGACGGGGGGTCACGATGACGATGTTTCTGCACGGGCTGACGACGTGAACGCGCTGCTGACGATCGGTGCGATCGCCCTCGCGCTCTACGTCGCGTCGGTGTTCATCTGGCCGAGGCAGCGTTGCCGGCGGTGCCAGAACTTCTCGGGCCGCGAACACGCACCGTTCCCGCTCGGCAGCCTGGCCTTTCGGAAGTGCCGCCGTTGCGGGGGTCGCGGCTGGCACGTACGGCCCATGCGCCGGTTCCTGGGTGGACGCAGCAAGTTCGACGGCAGCGGAGTGTGGCAGGGCCCGTAGCCCTCCCTCTACCAGCGCACGACCGTGACGTGCGCGTTGCCCACCCCGCCGGGCACCAGGGACTCGACGCGGTAGGCGGCGGGCAGGCCCTCGAGTCCCTCGAAGAGGCGCTCGCCGGCGCCGGCGAGGATCGGGGCGACGACGAGGTGGAGCTCGTCGACCAGGCCCTCGGCGAGGAAGGCCCGCACGGTGGCCACGCCCCCGCCGAGCCGGACGTCCCGCCCGCCGGCGGCCTCGGTGGCCCGGGCGAGCACCTCGGCCGGGGTGGCCTCGAGGAAGTGGAAGGTCGTGCCGCCGTCCATGGCCAGCGACGGGCGCGGGTGGTGGGTCAGGACGAACACGTCGTGGCCGTAGGGCGGCGTCTCGCCCCACCACCCGCGCCAGCTCTCGTCGGGCCACGCGCCGCGCACGGGCCCGAACATGTTGCGCCCCATGATCGTCGCGCCGACGTTCTCCTCCCCCGCCCGGAACGCGGCGTCGTCGGGCCCGGTGCCCTCGCCGCGGAAGCTCGGCACCATCCAGTCGTGCAGGCCCTCCACGCCGTCCCCGAACGGGGCGTCGGCGCGCTGGTCGGTGCCGGTGCCGAACCCGTCGAGGGTGATCGTGAAGGCGTGCACGCGCAGGCGGGCCATGGTGCGCTCCCGGAGATGGTGGTTGCACTTCACAACCGCTCGACGGGACGCTAGCGCGAGGCAGTGGTAAGTTGCAACCGGTCGAGCACGGGGGAGGCACGGTGCGCCAGGACGGACGGTCGGGCTGCCCGATCAACCGGGCCGTGGAGGCCCTGGGCGACCACTGGACCCTGCTCGTCCTGCGCGACATCGTCTTCGGCGGCCGGCGTCACTTCCGCGAGCTGCTGAACGGGTCGCAGGAGGGCATCGCCTCGAACATCCTCGCCGACCGGCTGCGCCGCCTCGTCGAGGACGGGATGCTCACGCGCGACGACGCCGGTCGCGGCCGGCGCGCCACCTACAGCCTCACCGAGTCGTCGATCGCGCTGGTCCCGGTGTTCGCCGCGCTGGGCTCCTGGGGGCGTCGGCACCGCGAGACCACCGAGGCCCTCGCGGTGCGCGCCGAGCTGCTCGAGGTGGGCGGGCCGGCGCTCTGGGCGGACTTCATGGACGAGCTCCGCGAGCAGCACCTGGGCGTCGCCCGGCCCGACCCCGGACGCCCCTCGGTCCGCGAGCGCCTGGCGGCGGCGCGCGCCGAGGTCGAGGCGCGACCCGCATGAACGCCGGCCGGTCCGGGTAGACGCCGGGCATGTCCGACACCACCGGCCTCACCGTCGCGATCACCGGCCCCACGGGCACCTTCGGCGCCGGGCTCGTCCAGCTGCTCGAGGCCGACGAGCGCGTCGGGCGGATCGTCGGCGTCGCCCGGAGCCCCTTCGACCCGGCCTCGCGCGGCTGGACGTCGATGGAGTACCGGCAGGGCGACGTGCGCGACCCGGCGGCCCTGCGCGACGCCTTCGAGGGCGTGGACGTCGTGGTGCACCTGGCCTTCCTCATCACCGGCAACGCCGACCCCGCGATGCTCCGCGCGGTCAACGTCGACGGCACCCTCGAGGCCTTCCGCGCCGCCGCCGCGGCCGGGGCCGACCGCTTCGTCTACGCCTCCTCGGTCGCGGCCTACGGCTTCCACGCCGACAACCCACCGGCCATCGGCGAGGACTGGCCCGTGCGCGCCGCCGACCGCCTCTTCTACGCGCGGGACAAGGCCGAGACCGACCGCTGCCTGCAGGAGGCCGCCCGGGCGCATCCCGGCACGGCGCTCTACCAGGTGCGGCCCACGATCGTGGTCGGCCCGGACGCGCTCGGGGCCAAGGACCTGCCCGCTCCCCTGCCGGCGCTGCTCGCCGCGGCCGGCCGGCTCGGCGGGCTGCTGGGGGCGCGCCCCGGCCGGCTGCCCGTGCCCGTCCCGGTGCTCGCGCCGACGCTGCAGCTGCAGTTCGTGCACGCCGACGACGTGGGCGACGCGCTGCGGCGCTGCGTGGTGGGCGACGGCCCGCCCGGCGCCTACAACCTGGCCGGCGAGGGCGTCGTCGGCCTCGACGAGGTGCTGCGCGAGGTCGGCGCGTACCCGGTGCCCGTCCCCGACCGGCTGCTGCGCACCGCCGCCCGGGCCACCGCGCGGCTGCCCATGCCGCCGACCCTGCAGTGGGTCGAGGCCGCGGCGGCCCCGCCGATCGTCGACACCACCCGCGCCCGCGAGGAGCTCGGCTGGAAGCCCCGCTGGACGGGCCTGGAGGCGCTGCGCGACACGCTCGACCCGGGGTTCACGCCCGCAGCACTGTCGCGCTGACCTCGAGGAACCGGTCGTTCTCCGCCGGCGTGCCGACGGTGACCCGCAGCATCCCCGGGATGCCGACGTCGCGGACCAGCACGCCGGCGTCGAGGTAGGCCTGCCAGGCGGCGTGCGCGTCGCCGTGGCGGGCGGGGAAGCCGCCGTAGAGCAGGAAGTTCGCGGTGCTCGGCACGACGTGGGCGCCGAGGTCGTGCAGGTGCGCGGCGATCCGGTCGCGCTCGGCGGCCAGCGTCGCCACCAGCGCGAGGGTGTCGTCGGCGTGCTCGAGCGCGGCGAGCGCGGCGGCCTGGGTGAGCGCGGAGAGGTGGTAGGGCAGGCGCACGAGCATGAGGGCCTCGATGACCGCCGGTGCCGCGGCGAGGTAGCCCAGCCGCCCGCCGGCGAAGGCGAACGCCTTGGACATCGTGCGGCTGACCACCAGCTTGTGGCCCAGCGGCTCGAGCAGCTCCACCGCCGAGGGGCCGGACGAGAACTCGACGTAGGCCTCGTCGACGACCACCAGGCCGGGTGCGGCCTCGGCGATCGCCCGCAGCTCGTCGAGGTCGATCGACTGGCCGGTGGGGTTGTTGGGCGTGGTCACGAACAACACGTCGGGCTGCTTCTCGGCGATCACCGCGACGGCCTGGTCGGCGTCGAGCGAGAAGTCGTCGCGCCGCGGCGCCGGCACCCACTCGGTGCGCGTGCCGGCGGCGAGGATCGGGTGCATCGAGTACGACGGCTCGAAGCCCAGCGCGCGGCGCCCGGGGCCGCCGAAGGCCTGCAGCAGCTGCTGGAGCACCTCGTTCGACCCGTTGGCGGCCCAGAGGTTCTCGGTGGCCAGCCCGACACCGGTCGCCCGGGTCAGGTAGGCCGCGAGCGCCCCGCGCAGCGCCGTGTGGTCGCGGTCGGGGTAGCGGTTCAGGGTCGCGGCGGCCTCGCGGGTCGCGGCGGCGACGCTCTCCACCAGCGCGGGCGGCGGCGGGAACGGGTTCTCGTTCGTGTTGAGCGCGACCGGGACCTCGAGCTGCGGCGCGCCGTACGGGCTGCGCCCGCGCAGGTCGTCGCGCAGGGGCAGGTCGTCGAGGCTCACCCCGGCGCCGATGACGTCGGACACCTCAGCGGTCCTTCCGGCGCCCGAACCGGGCCGTCACGGCCTGGCCGTGCGCGGGCAGGTCCTCGGCGTCGGCGAGGGCGACGACGCGGTCGGCCACCTCCGCCAGCGCGTCGGCGGAGTAGTCGACGACGTGGATGCCGCGCAGGAAGGTCTGCACCGACAGGCCGCTGGAGTGCCGGGCGCAGCCGCCGGTGGGCAGCACGTGGTTGGACCCGGCGCAGTAGTCGCCGAGCGAGACCGGGCTGTGGGGCCCGACGAACACCGCGCCGGCGCTGCGCACCCGGGCGGCCACCCCGCTGGCGTCCTCGGTCTGGATCTCCAGGTGCTCGGCGGCGTAGGCGTCGACCACGCGCAGGCCCTCGTCCACCGACCCCACGAGGATCACGCCCGACTGCGGGCCGCCCAGCGCGGTGGTGATGCGCTCGGTGTGCTTGGTGGTGGCCACCTGGGCGTCGAGCTCGGCGTCGACGGCGTCGGCGAGCTCGGGCGAGGTCGTGACCAGCACCGACGCCGCGGCCGGGTCGTGCTCGGCCTGGCTGATCAGGTCCGCGGCCACGTGCACCGCATCGGCGGTGTGGTCGGCGAGCACGGCGATCTCGGTGGTGCCGGCCTCGGAGTCGATGCCGATGCGCCCGCGCAGCACGCGCTTGGCCGCGGTGACGTAGACGTTGCCGGGGCCGGTGACCATGTCGACCGGCTCGAGCGGGGAGCCGTCGGTGTCGACCCCGCCGTACGCCAGCAGCGCGACGGCCTGGGCGCCGCCGACCGCCCACACCTCGTCCACCCCGAGCAGCGCGGCCGCGGCGAGGATCAGCGGGTGCGGCCGTCCGCCGAACTCGGCCTGCGGCGGCGAGCAGACGACCAACCCCTCGACGCCGGCCTCCTGCGCGGGCACGACGTTCATGACGACGCTGGAGGGGTAGACCGCCAGGCCGCCCGGCACGTAGAGGCCCACCCGGCGCACCGGCACCCAGCGCTCGGTGACCGTGCCGCCGGGCACGACCTGGGTGGTGGTGTCGGTGCGCCGCTGGTCGGCGTGGACGGTGCGTGCCCGCGCGATCGAGGTCTCCAGTGCCGCGCGGACGTCCGGGTCGACCGCGTCGAGGGCCTCGCGCAGCGCGGGCCCGGGCACGCGCACCGACGCCGGACGCACGCGGTCGAACTGCTCGGCGTACTCCATCACCGCGTCGACCCCGCGCTCGCGCACCGCCTCGATCACCGGCGTCACCCGCTCGACGACGGCGTCGACGTCGACCGCCGCCCGGGGCAGCATCGCCCGCAGGGCGGCGGGAGCGGGGACGTCGTCACGCAGGTCGATCCGGGACAGCACGGGTCCAGGGTAGGTGCCCGAACACGACCCAGCGCATCGCGCCGTACATGAACAACGCCTCGCACACCCCGGCCGCGAGCCGGGCGAGCTGGTAGGGCAGGCCGGTCCCGGCGAGGCCCTGGGTCACGCCGAGCACGATCGCGGCGTAGTTCACCGCGACGACGGCGACGAAGAGCACGACCTGGACGCCGACCGGGCGCTCCGGGTCGAAGTTCAGCCACCGGTTGAGCAGGAAGCTCACGCCGAACGCCGTGGCGTAGGCGACGGTGATGCCGATCCCCAGCGGCAGGCCCACGCCGTCCACCAGCACCGTGAGCAGCAGCAGGTCGACGGCGAAGGTGAAGCCGTTGACCAGCGCGAAGCCGACGAGGCTCGGGGCGACGAGCCGCGCCAGTCGCTCCGGGAGCACCCCGACCACCGCGGCGCACGCGCGTCGGAACCGGACGCGCGTCGGGGCCACGCCCCCACCCAAGCGACCGCAGCCGAACGGCACGTGGCCGTCGGACGAAGGTCAGGCCCCGTTGCGGGTGACCGAGAACGACGACGTCCGCAGGCCCGTACCCCCGGTCCACGGCTCGAAGCCCGCCTGGACGCTGGTGAGGTACCAGGTCGGCTTGACCACCCCGGCGCGCGTGGCCTCGCGGACGAAGTCGGTGAGCGGGAGGTTCGACACCGACGTCGTCGGCGTCTTGCGCACGAACGAGATCACCGGGAGGTCGATGCGGCCGTACCAGACCTCCCAGCGGGTGCCGGCCAGGACGATCTCGTAGTACTTCTGCCCGATCGGCTGCACCCAGGACGTCCGGTTCAGCCAGATCATCATCTCGGCACCGGTGTTGCGGCCCGCCTGGGTCGCGCTGGGGTCGAACCAGATGTCGTAGGCGGTGTTGTACTGCTGCGTGCCGCCCGCGGTCGGCCGCGAGGTCGCCCAGCTCGAGCGCAGGTTCCCGAGGTCGGAGACCTTGCGCGGGAACGGGCTGCGCACCGTGCAGTAGCCGTAGACGCACCCGCGGTAGATCGACGGGTAGGCCGCCGGGCCGGCGTTGTTGGTGTGCCGGGCGGTGTCGACGGTGAACCCGACCCCGCTCGCCGCCGCGGTGATGCACTGCTCGGTGCTCGCGCCCCAGCGGTTGTTCTGGGCGACGTAGGTGGCCCCGGCCAGCGGGAACGACCCGAACTGCTCGCAGGTCCGGGCGGGCGCCGCCGCGCTGCTGCCCGCGCCGACGAGCAGCCCCGCCGCGGCCAGCGCGGCGATCACCGCGCCGGCGATCCACCGGCCGGTCCCCCGCACGCGTCCCGACCCCGTCTGCACCGTCTGCACCGTCACCGTCGTCCCCCCGAGCGCTCAACGCGTCCGGGCGCCGGACGTCGTCGTCGGTACGTCGTCGCGACGGCACGATCCGGCACGGTCCCGGCGCAGCGTCATCCGATCGTGTGTGTGACGCCGGGGTGAACACCGGTGACCACGAGCCACCGCGCCGAGTGGATCACCGCCCGGTACTGGTGTGACGGGCAGGTGGGTGGGCACTCTGCACCGCGTGAGTGCGAAAGCCGAGATCGGCGTCAGCGGCCTGGCCACGATGGGGCGGAACCTCGCCCGCAACCTCGCCCGGCACGGGCACGTGGTGGCGGTGCACAACCGCAGCGCGCAGCGCACCCGTGACCTGGTGGACAACTTCTCCGACGAGGGGACGTTCGTCGCGTCCGAGTCGGCGCAGGAGTTCGTCGACGCCCTGGAGAAGCCGCGGCGGATCGTGCTGATGGTGCCCGCGGGCGCGGCGACCGACGCGGTGATCGACGAGTTCGTCCCGCTGCTCGAGGAGGGCGACGTCATCATCGACGCCGGCAACGCGCACTTCCTCGACACCCGCCGCCGCGAGAAGGCGCTGTCGGACCAGGGCCTCAACTTCGTCGGCATGGGCGTCTCCGGCGGCGAGGAGGGCGCCCTCAACGGCCCGTCGATCATGCCGGGCGGGCCGAAGGAGGCCTACGACGCGCTGGGCCCGCTGCTCGAGGACATCGCGGCGAAGGTCGACGGCGAGCCCTGCTGCACCCACGTCGGCGCCGACGGCGCGGGCCACTTCGTGAAGATGGTGCACAACGGCATCGAGTACGCCGACATGCAGCTCATCGCCGAGGCCTACGACCTGCTGCGCAAGGGCCTGGGCCTGGACCCGGCGGCCATCGCCGACACCTTCCGCTCGTGGGACTCCGGGCGCCTCGACTCGTACCTCATGGAGATCTCGTCCGAGGTGCTCTCGCACGTCGACGCCGACACGGGCCGTCCGTTCGTCGACGTCGTCGCCGACGAGGCCGAGCAGAAGGGCACGGGCCGCTGGACCGTGCAGGGCGCGCTGGAGCTGGGCGTGCCGGTCACCGGCATCGGCGAGGCGGTGTTCTCGCGCTCGCTCTCGGGCCACCGCGACCTGCGCGACGCCGCCCGCGCGCTGCCCGGCACGTCGGGGGCGGTGCTGGAGGGTGCCGCCGCCGAAGGGTTCGCCGACGACATCGAGCAGGCGCTCTACGCGTCCAAGATCGTCGCCTACGCCCAGGGCTTCAACCAGATCCAGGCCGGCGCGACCGAGTACGACTGGTCGATCGACCTCGGCGCGGTGGCCTCGATCTGGCGCGGCGGCTGCATCATCCGCGCGCGCTTCCTCGACGAGATCACCGCCGCCTACCGCCGCGACCCCGCCCTGCCGACGCTGCTGGTCGACAGCGCGTTCTCCGAGGCGCTCGCCGGCGCCCAGGACTCCTGGCGCCGCGTCGTGGCCGTCGCCGCGCAGCTCGGCATCCCGGCGCCCGGGTTCTCCACCGCCCTGGCCTACTACGACGCCCTGCGCGCCGAGCGCCTGCCCGCCGCGCTGATCCAGGGCCAGCGCGACTTCTTCGGCGCCCACACCTACCGGCGCACCGACCGCGAGGGCACCTTCCACACGCGCTGGGCCGAGGAGGGGCGCCCGCAGGAGGAGCGCTGACGCTCCCCCGCGGGGCCCCCGGCCCTCAGGCCTCCTGCTGGGCGCGGGCGTAGGCCAGCTGGAGGAAGTCCGCGCCGGCGAGCGCCGAGAAGCTGCCCGCGACGAGGCGGGTCAGCCGGGGCGCGACGACGAGCCCGAGCCCGAAGGCGCTGACGATCCAGACGTCGAGGCAGAACGGGCAGGTCAACAGCTCGCCGACGGCGTGGCGCAGGCCGCCCTCGCCGCGCGGCTCGTCCATCACCTCGGCCGGCCCGCCCGGGCCGTTGTGGTGGGTGAACGGCGCACGCACCGGGCTCGCCACCGACTCCTTCGTGATCGTTCGCGAGATCTTGTGGGTGCCCAGCCCCATCGTCACGAGGTCCTTGACCGACACCTCCCCGGGCAGTTCGCGCCCGGCGGCACGGGCCAGCAGGGTCGCGATCGCCAGGAGCACGAGGTAGACGCCGAGCAGCGCCGCGTGCGACGCCACCGGCTGGTTGCTGTCGCCGCGGTACTCGGCGGCCTCGTCACGACCCAGCTGTGCCACGTTCGTCATGGGTGCCTCCCGGGAGTTCGACGCCGACGGTGGCGTCGTCACGATTCGGCACGGGGCTCGACCGATGTCGCGCGCGGCTACCCGACGGCTCGCCCGCCGACACCGTCCGGCCGCCACATCTCAGCGCTCCGGGTGCTCCGGGGCCGTCTCCAGCACCTCGGTCGGCGCCCGCATCGCCTTCACCTTCTTGCGGTGCCGGCGGTAGCGCCGGAACAGCGTGTAGAGGACGAGCGCCCCGAGCAGCACGCCCACGACGATCTGGAACACCCCGGAGTAGCGCTCGACGAGGTACCAGCGCGAGCCCAGGGCGTAGCCGCCGTAGACGAACACGGAGTTCCAGATCAGGCTGCCCAGCAGCGTGAGCACGCCGAACTCCCACCACGGCATGTGCCGCGCGCCCGCGGGCAGGGAGACCAGGCTGCGGATGCCGGGCACCATGCGCCCGAGGAACACCGCCCAGCGGCCGTGACGGTCGAACCAGCCCTCGGCCCGGCGGACGTCCTCGAGGTGCACCATCGGGATCTTCGACAGCGCCTGGCGCACCCGGTGCTCGGGCGCGAGCATGCCGACGAGGTAGAGCGCGATCGCGCCGATCACCGAGCCCCCGGTGGTCCAGGCGATCGCCGCGAACACCGAGAACTCGCCGCGCCCGGCGGCGAACCCCGCCAGCGGCAGGATCACCTCGCTGGGGATCGGCGGGAACACGTTCTCGAGGGCGACGATGATGCCGGCGCCGGGCGCGCCGAGCGTCGCCATGAGGTCGCTCGCCCACCCGGCCAGCCCGCCACCGCCGCCGGGTGCCGCTGCCTGCATGGTCGTCCAACGTCCGCTCACGGACAGGGGGTTCCCGATCAGGCGCGGGCCTTGGCGCGGATGCGCTGGCGATTGCGCAGGTGCGAGTCCAGCTCGACCTTGCGGATGCGGACCGCGCCCGGCGTCACCTCGACGCACTCGTCCTCGGAACAGAACTCCAGGGCCTGCTCGAGGGAGAGGATGCGCGGCGGGGTCAGGCGCTCGAGGACGTCCTGCGAGGACTGACGCATGTTGGTCAGCTTCTTCTCGCGGACGATGTTGACCTCCATGTCCTCGGACCGGTTGTTCTCGCCGATGACCATGCCGGCGTACACCGTCGTGGTCGGCCCGACGAAGAGCTCGCCCCGGTCGGCGAGGAGGGCGACGGCGTGCCCGGCGACCGCGCCGGCGCGGTCGGCGATCAGCGAGCCGGAGATGCGCGCGCGCAGCTCGCCGACCCAGGGGCCGTAGCCGTCGAAGAGCTGGTTGGCGATCCCGGTGCCGCGGGTCTCGGTGAGGAACTCGGTGCGGAAGCCGATGAGCCCGCGCGAGGGCACCCGGTACTCCATGCGCACGTTCTGCGAGGACGCGGAGTGCTGCATCTCGAGCAGCTCGCCCTTGCGGGCCGCCAGGAGCTGGGTGACCGCGCCCAGGTAGTCGTCGGGCACGTCCACCGAGAGGCGCTCGAACGGCTCGTGGACCTTGCCGTCGACCTCCTTGGTGACCACCTGGGGCTTGCCGACGGTGAGCTCGAAGCCCTCGCGGCGCATCTGCTCGACGAGGATGGCCAGCGCCAGCTCGCCGCGGCCCTGCACCTCCCAGGTGTCGGGGCGCTCGGTGGGGAGCACGCGCATCGAGACGTTGCCGACCAGCTCGGAGTCGAGCCGGTTCTTGACCAGGCGCGCGGTGAGCTTGGTGCCCGGCTTGGGGTCGCGCCCCGCCATCGGCGAGGTGTTGGTGCCGATCGTCATGGCGATCGCCGGCTCGTCGACCGTGATGCGCGGCAGGGGGTGCGGGTCGTCCGGGTCGGCGAGCGTGTCGCCGATGGTGACCTCGGCGATGCCGGCGACGGCGACGATGTCGCCCGCGTCGGCGAACTCGGCCGAGACACGCTCGAGGCCCTCGGTGCGCAGCAGCTCGGTGACCTTGACGCGCTGGACCGACCCGTCCTCGCGGCACCAGCCGACCTGCTGGCCCCGGCGGATGCGGCCGCTGCGTACGCGGCACAGCGCGATGCGGCCCAGGTACGCCGAGGCGTCGAGGTTGGTGACGTGGGCCTGCAGGACGCCGTCCGGGTCGTCGGCCGGGGCCGGGACCTGGGTCATGAGGGTGTCGAAGAGCGGCTGGAGGTCCGGGGAGTCCGGCACGGTGCCGTCGGCGGGGCGCTCGACCGACGCCTTGCCGGCGCGGGCGCTGGCGTAGATCACCGGCAGGTCGAGCAGCTTCGCGACGACGTCGTCGTCGAGGTCGAGGTCGGTGGCGAGCTCGAGCAGCAGCTCGAGGGACTCGTCGACCACCTCGGCGCAGCGGGCGTCGGCGCGGTCGGTCTTGTTGACCACGAGGATCACGGGCAGGTGGGCCGCGAGCGCCTTGCGCAGCACGAACCGCGTCTGCGGCAGCGGGCCCTCGCTGGCGTCGACCAGCAGCACGACGCCGTCCACCATCGACAGGCCGCGCTCGACCTCGCCGCCGAAGTCGGCGTGGCCGGGGGTGTCGATGATGTTGTAGGTGACGCCCTCGCGGTGCACCGCGGTGTTCTTCGCGAGGATCGTGATGCCCTTCTCGCGCTCCAGGTCGCCGGAGTCCATGACCCGGTCGACCAGCTCGGCGCGCGCGGCGAAGGCGCCCGACTGGCGCAGCATGGCGTCCACCAGCGTCGTCTTGCCGTGGTCGACGTGCGCCACGATGGCGACGTTGCGCAGGTCGGCGCGTCCCGAAGTGGACTCGGAACGCTCGGGGGCGGTGACGGACACGCGGGGGACTCCAGCCGGAAGGGAAGGTTCGACCCGTCCAGGTTACGGGGCGTGATCCCGCCCACCGGCGGCCACCGGGGTGTCGCCCACCACGTGGGCCGTCACGACCTCGCCGATCCGTGGGGCGAGCTTGGCCAGGTTCTCACCCCACACCACGTGCACGGACCCGGTGCACGCCCGCTGGACGCCGTCGTCGAGGCCTCGCGTCGGGGTGCAGTGGAGCTCCTCGACGGGTGCCGGGTCCAGGTGCGGGAGGTGGCGGCGGACGTGGTCGACCACGGCGTCGCGTGACCGGCGGGCGACCTCCGGCGCGCCGAGGTCGAACCCGGTGTCGGCGTCGGGGAGGTGGCCGCCGATCGCCCAGTGCCCCGACCGCGTGCGGTGCTGGTAGGTGCTGGCCAGCGGCCCGTCGGCGCGGCCGTCGAGGGGGCAGGGGCGGTCGGCGGGCCCGGCGAAGGTGAAGCGGACGTGATGCTCGAGGACGTCGGGCACGGTCACACCCAGCGGCGCGACGAGCGCCGGCGTGCCCGCACCCGCCGTGACGACGACGGCGTCGGCCGCGAGGGGATCGCCGTCGGCGAGGTGCACCGTGCCGTCGGCGTCGACCGCCGTGACAGTCGCGCGCTCGGGGGTCACGGCGGCGGTGAGGAAGGCCCCGGCGGCGACGAGGTCGAGCACCCCGCCCGCGGGGTCGTGGAGGGCGCCGTGGCGGTCGACCCGGTGCACCGCGCCCGCGGCGGACATCGCCTCGGCCCAGGCCGGTACCCGGGGTCCGGAGACCACCAGGCGCTCGGCGCCGACCAGCGTCCGTCGCGCACGCATCGACCACTCGTCCCACAGCTCCGAGGCGCGGCGGGACTCCGCGACCAGGGCGGGGTCGCCGTGGGCGACGCGGAAGATGCG
>CADCTH010000318.1 GCA_902805495.1 uncultured Actinomycetospora sp. | reverse complement strand
GGGCGCGCACGCCGTCGACGGCCCGCGCGAGACGCCGGCCGGTGCCCCGAACCCGGGCACGTCCGCGTCCACCGGGAGCGGGAGCAACTCGGTCGCCGACGCCGCGGCCGACGCCGAGCGCGCGCTGGCCGAGGCCGCCCGCGACGCGGAGCAGGCCGTGCGTGACGCGCACAGCGACGGCACGGAGGCGGTGGAGAAGGGCTTCGCGGACGCCCAGCGCGCCACGGAGCGCGCCTACGAGGAGGCCGCGGCCAAGAACGACCGGCTCGGCTGAGCGCGGGACGCCCCTGATGCCGGTCCAGCTGCGCATCACCACGGACGGGCTCGTCGTGCGCTTCACCGGTTCCGACCGGGTCTGGGCGTGCTCGCGCGGGGTGTACCTGCCGCTCAGCCGCGTGCTGCTCGCCCGCCCCATGACCCGGCACGACGCCGTGGCGGGCAGCCCGCGCGTCCACCTGCCCGGGGTCAGCGTGCCGAAGGTCCTGCGCGCCGGGTCCTTCGGCATCGGCGAGCGCCGCCAGCTGTGGATGGTCCGCGGGGCCACCCAGCTGCTCGCGATCTACCTGCGCGGGGACCCGTACCACCGCGTGGTGGTCGAGGTGCCCGACCCCGAGTCGACCAGCCGCACGATCAACGACGCCCTGCCGCCGCGGCGCCTGCCCGCCTGACGCTCACAGCGCGTCGGCGACCAGGGGTGCGAGCAGCATGTCCGGGTTGTTCTGGGTGACGGCCTGCAGGCGCCACTTGTGCGGGAAGAGCGCCAGCAGCTCGCCGTCGATGCGGCGGGTGAGCACCTCGATGCCGACGGCGCTGCGCAGCGCCCGCGCGCCGGCCTCGTCGGTGCGGCGGGCGACCGTGTACTCGAGGCGGTCGAGCTTCACCGGCGCCCCGAACTCGTCGGCGAGCCGCGCGGAGACCACCTCGAACTGCAGCGGGCCGACCGCGGCCAGCACCGGCGCCTGGTCGCCGCGCAGGTCCGAGGCCAGCACCTGGATGACGCCCTCGGAGTCGAGCTGCTCGATGCCCTTGCGGAACTGCTTGGTCTTCGACATGTCGGCCACCCGGCACACCGCGAAGTGCTCGGGGGCGAAGCTCGGGATGGTCGGGAACGTGACCGGCTCCTCGGCCCAGAGCGTGTCACCGGGCCGCAGCGCGGTGGCGTTGACCAGCCCGACGATGTCGCCGGGGAACGCCTCCTCGATCGTCGAGCGGTCGCGCCCGAACATCGCCTGCGCGTACTTCGTCGCGAACGGGCGCCCCGTCGCGTCGTGGGTGAGCACCATGCCGCGCTCGAAGCGTCCCGAGCACACGCGGACGAACGCGACGCGGTCGCGGTGCGACTTGTCCATCGACGCCTGCACCTTGAACACCAGCCCCGAGAACGGCGCCTCGATCGGGCGGGGGTCGCCCTTGCGGTCCGGGCGCGGACCGGGCGGCGGCGCGAGCTCGACCAGCGCGTCGAGCAGGCGGGCGACGCCGATGTTCGACAGCGCCGACCCGAACATCACCGGGGTGGCGGTGCCGGCGTGGAAGGGCGCGGGGTCGAACTCGGCCCCGATCTCGTCGAGCAGCTCGAGCTCCTCGGTGGCCCGCTCCCAGTCCTCGCCCTCCTCGGCGGCGGCGGTCGCGGCGTCGAGCACCTCGAGGGTGGCCTTGGACGCCCCGTGCGCCGCGCGGGTGAAGCGGTGCATCGTGCCGTCGGCGCGCTCGACCAGGCCGTGCAGGTCGCCGGCGATGCCCACCGGCCACGTGATCGGCATGGGGCGCAGGCCGATCGTCTGCTCCACCTCGTCCAGGAGCTCGAGCGGCTCGCGGCCCGGCCGGTCCCACTTGTTGACGAACGTCAGCACGGGGACGCCGCGGTCGCGGCAGACGTCGAAGAGCTTGAGGGTCTGCGGCTCGAGGCCCTTCGCGGCGTCGAGCAGCATCACCGCGGCGTCGACGGCCGCGAGCACCCGGTAGGTGTCCTCGGAGAAGTCGCCGTGGCCGGGGGTGTCGAGGAGGTTGATCACCTGGTCGCGGTAGGAGAACTGCAGCACCGCGGACGTCACCGAGATGCCGCGCTCGCGCTCCATGTCCATCCAGTCGGACGTCACGCCGCGCCGGCCGCCCTTGCCGTGCACGGCCCCGGCCGCCGAGATCACCTCGGCGTGCAGGGCCAGCGCCTCGGTGAGCGTGGACTTGCCGGCGTCCGGGTGGCTGATCACCGCGAACGTGCGGCGTCGCTGCGCCTGGGTCCCGGGGTCCTCGGCACCCTCGACACCGGCTGCCGACGTCGACACCGTGGTCACCGCGGTCATCGCACTCCTCCTCCGGGGCCTCCGACGGAGGTCGAGCTCCGCTCCGCTGCGTCTCCCGCAGGGCCACCGTCGAGGGTACGACCGTGCTCAGGACGAGGGACGCAGCGCCCGCAGCGGCTCCGACAGCTCCTTCGCGAAGTGCTCGAAGAAGCCGTCGACGTCGGTCCCGGCGTTGATCAGCGCGAGGTGGTCGTAGCCGGCGTCCACGAACTGCTGGGCCACCCGCAGCTGCTTGTCGGTGTCCGGGCCGCACGCGAACGCCTCGCGCATGTGGTCAGCGGTGATCATCGCCGTGGCCGCGTCGAAGTTGACCGGGTTCGGGAGCTCGGCTTGCACCTTCCAGCCCGTGAGCCCGAAGCGGAACAGCTTGCGGGCCTGCTCGGCGGCCTCGTCCTCGGTGGCCCCGAAGGCCATCGGGACCTCGGTGTACCGCGGGCCCTCGCCGCCGGCGTCGGTGAACGCCTGGACCAGGTCCGCGCGGGGCTCGGTGGTGAAGATGCCGTCGCCCAGTTCCGCGGCGAGCTTCGACGCCTGCGGCCCGCCGGTCGCGACAATGATCTTCGGAAGCGTCTCGGGCAGGTCGAACACCTGGGCGTCCTCGAGCGTGAGGTGCTTGCCCTCGTAGGTCTGGTAGCCGCCCTGCCACAGCAGGCGGATGATCTCCAGCGACTCGCGGAACATCTGGTGCCGGACGTGCACCGCCGGCCAGCCCTTCCCGACGACGTGCTCGCTGAGCCGCTCGCCCGAGCCGACGCCGAGCGTGAAGCGGCCGTCCGAGAGCAGCTGGGTGGTCGCCGCGGCCTGGGCGATGATCGCCGGGTGGTACCGGACGAACGGGCAGGTCACGCCGGTGGCCAGCTCGATCCGCTCGGTCTTCGCGGCCATCGCCGCGAGCATCGACCACGCGAAGCCGGAGTGCTGCTGCTCCGACACCCAGGGGTGGTAGTGGTCGGAGATCTCGACGAAGTCGAAGCCGGCCTCCTCGGCGCGCACGCACTGGCGCACCATCTCGGTCGGCGAGTAGGCCTCGGCGATCAGCTTGTAACCGATCTTCACGGACGGACACCTCCGGCTGGGCGGCTGTCCGTCGGGTGTCCCCGGACCGGGTCGGCATCACACCCGGACGGCCGAGTCCGCGGGCGTAACGCCGCCCGCCCCGCCGACGACTTCCCGGGTGGCCCCGGAGGGTCGTCGGACCCCCGACCCGACGACCGTCCGGGGCCGTCCTAGTTGGCGCCGGCGCCGTCGAGGGGCTTGTCGGGCTCGATGCGCGGCATGTTGCCGCCGCCCCCGCCGCCGCCCGAGTCGGGCTCCACCCAGATCGTCACGGCCTCGCCGGCCGGCACCCGCGTCCCCGCGACCGGCTGCTGGGCGGTCACCGTGCCCTCGACCGTGGGCGGGGTGTCCGGGTCGGGGTCGACCGCCACGACCCGGGCCGCCATGGCGACCTCGTGCGCCTGTGCCGCCGGCAGACCCACGAGCGCGGGCACGAGCACGAGCTCGGGTGTCCTCATGGGCACTGACCGTAGCCAGCTCACGGCGGCCGGTGCCACCACAGGAGGACCCGGGTGCCCGCCGGGTCGTGCCGCACGTCGTGGCCGTCGGCGGCGGCCGCGAGCAGCGCCAGCCCGCGCCCGCGGTGCCCCGGGTCGGCGGGCGCCGGTCGCCACGCCCCGCGGTCGGCCACCTCGATCTCCAGCCACGGGTGGCTCTCGAGGTCGAGCCGTGCGACCACGCGCACCGGGCCGCCGTCGGCGGGGTAGGCGTGGTCGACGACGTTCGCCAGGGCCTCGTAGAGCGCCGTCGCGACGTCGTCGAGGCGGTCGGCCAGCGCGGGGCCCTCGGGCGACCCCGCCGTCGCGCGCACCCACGAGACCAGGTCGGTGCGCAGGCCGCGCAGGTCCTCGGGACGGACGGCGTCGTGGGTCACCTCGTGCACGATCCGCCGCCCGGGCGCCGGCGTGCCGCGATCCGGCTCCGCGCGCGACTCCATGACGACGGGGTCGACCGGACCGGGCACGACGAACCCCCGCGCCGGGCTCACGATCCGGGCGACCGAGCCCCGCCGACCCCGGACGGGAGGCGTGCGTGGCTGCGACGACCGGCCCGGCAAGATGGGCCACCCGGCGCAGCCGGGACGGTCCCGGACGGCAGGAGAGCACATGGCGCTGCGGCACCCCCGGTCCCTCGCGCACGGCCTGGTGGTGCTCGCCGCGGCCGCGCTGGCGCTGACGGGCTGCGCGCGGGGCCCGGAGCCGGGCGTGCCGCCCATCCCGATGTCCTCCACGACCGAGTCCGCCCGCTCGGCCGCGCCGTCGACCCCCGTGGGCCCCGGCCCGTCGTTCAGCCCGTGCGCGGGCGGGCTCGAGTGCGCCTCGGTGCCGGTGCCCGTGGACTACGCGGACCCGGCCGGCCCGAGCCTGCCGATCGCGATCGCCCGCCGGCCGGCCGCGGACCAGGCCGGCGAGCTCGGCGTCCTGCTCGTCAACCCGGGCGGGCCCGGCGGCTCGGGCGTCGAGATCGTCCAGGCCGGACTGCTGCCCCCCGAGATCACCGCCCGCTTCGACGTCGTCGGCTTCGACCCCCGCGGCGTCGGGGGGAGCACCGGCCTGTCGTGCCCGCTCGGCCCGGAGACGCCCTACCTCGGCGACCCGGACCCGGGCGACGCCGCGGACGAGGTCGCGACCAACGACGCGGTCGACCGGTACGCGCTCGCGTGCGGCCAGCGCTACCCCGAGCTCCTGCCCCACCTCGGCACCCGCAACGTCGCCCGCGACATGGACCGCATCCGCGAGGCCCTGGGCCAGGACCGCATCAGCTACCTGGGCTTCTCCTACGGCACGTCGATCGGCCAGACCTACGCCCAGCTCTTCCCGACGCGGCTGCGCGCGATCGCGCTCGACGGCGTGGTCGACGTGACCAAGCCGGGCCTCGACTCCGCGCAGGCCGAGAGCTTCGAGAACTCGCTGCGCCAGTTCGCCGCCGCGTGCTCGGTCGACCCGCGGTGCCCGGTGCGCGCCGACCCGGTCGGCGTCGTCGACCGGGTGCGGGCGCGGGTCGCCGCGTCACCCCTGCCGGTGCCGGGGCGCAGCGCGCTGTCGGCGGGGCTGTTCGAGATCGGCGTCGTCTACCCGCTCTACAGCCCGACGAGCTGGCCCCAGCTCGCGCAGGCCCTCGCCGCGGCCGACCGCGGCGACGGCGCCCCGATGAGCCAGCTCGCCGCCGCGTACTTCCGGGGCAGCAACTCCGACACCTACAACGCGGTCACCTGCCTGGACAACGCCTGGCCCACCGATGACGCGCAGGTGCTGGACTCGGCGCGGGCCACCGAGGCGCGGGCGCCGCACTTCTCGGGCAACGTGCTCGTCAGTGGCCTGACCTGCGCCGACTGGCCAGCACCGCAGCAGCCGCTGACCCCGCTCGAGAACTACGTCGGTCCGCCGATGCTCATCCTGGGCACCACGGACGACCCGGCGACGCCGTACCAGAACAGCGTCGCGCTGGCTCAGCGCCTGCCCGGCTCGGCGCTGCTGACCTATCGGGGCGACGGCCACACCGTCTACACCAACGGCGTGCCGTGCGTCGACGACGCGGTGAACCGCTACCTGCTCTCCACGACGCTGCCGGTGCCGAACACCACCTGCTGAGGCGCCGCCCGAGCCCGTAGGGTCGGTCGAGGTGCGCCGGGAAGTCTGGTCGGCAGTCGCTGCCGCCTGCCCGCCGGAGGACCCGTGACCCGCTCCCCTCGCCCGGTGCCCCGCCTCTTCGCCCGCCGCTCGTGGTCCGAGACGGCGCGCATCGGCGACGTGCTGCGCCGGGAGACGGTCGGCGGGCTCCTGCTCGTCGGGGCGGCCGTGGTGGCGCTGATCTGGGCGAACACACCCTGGCGCGAGGCCTACGGCGCGCTGTCCGGGCTGCGCGTCGGTCCCGCCTCCCTGCACCTCGACCTGACCCTGGCGACCTGGGCCGCCGACGGCCTGCTGGCGATCTTCTTCTTCGTCGCCGGGCTCGAGCTCAAGCGCGAGTTCGTGGCGGGCGACCTCCGGAACCCGGCGAAGGCGGCCCTCCCGATCGCGGCCGCGGTCGGGGGCATGATCGCCCCGGCCCTGATCTACACCGCGATCAACCTCGGGGGACCCGGCGCCGCGGGCTGGGCGATCCCCACCGCCACCGACATCGCCTTCGCGCTCGCGGTCCTCGCCCTCATCGGTTCCTGCCTGCCCGACGCGCTGCGCACCTTCCTGCTGACCCTCGCCGTGGTCGACGACCTGCTCGCGATCACGATCATCGCGCTCTTCTACACCGACCAGCTCGCGGTGGTGCCGCTGCTGCTCGCGCTCCTGCCGCTGGCCGTGTTCACCCTGCTCGTGCAGCGGCGCGTCCGCAGCTGGTGGCTGCTCCTGCCGCTCGCCGCCCTGACCTGGGTGCTCGTGCACGAGTCCGGGGTGCACGCGACCGTGGCCGGCGTGCTCCTGGGATTCGCGGTGCCGGTGGTCCGGCGGAAGGAGGGGCCCGGGCCCGGGCTGGCCGAGCACTTCGAGCACCGCTGGCGGCCGGTCTCCACCGGGTTCGCCGTGCCGGTCTTCGCGTTCTTCGCCTCCGGCGTGACGGTCGTCGGCGGCGGGCTGGGCGCGGCGTTCACCGACGCCGTCACCCTCGGGATCGTCGCCGGTCTCGTGGCCGGCAAGGTCGTCGGGATCCTCGGCGCGACCTGGCTCGTCCAGCGTGTCACCCGCGCCGAGCTCTCCGACGAGCTGTCCTGGACCGACGTGTTCGGGCTCGCCCTGCTGGCGGGCATCGGCTTCACCGTCTCGCTGCTCATCGGCGAGCTCGCCTTCGGCACCGGCAGTGCCGCCGACGACCACGTCAAGATCGGGGTCCTGAGCGCGTCGCTGCTCGCCGCCCTGTTCGCGACGATCGTGCTGCGGTACCGGAACGCCGTGTACCGGCGCATCCACGAGCGGGAGCGCGTCGACCTCGACCACGACGACGTGCCCGACCTGTACGAGGAGGAGGCGCGGGAGCAGGGCTCCTGAAGGTCGCGCCGGCGCGCTCCGCTGGGCCGACGGGGTGCACCCGCGCCGCCACGCGGCCCCAAGCGGACCCGTCGACGGGTGTCGGCCTTGCCCGCGACGACACCGGAGCCCACCCTCGCCGCATGACAGGACCGGCGGGCCGCGCGGCCCGCAGCGCCACCCGCCGTCGCGGCACCCGCGCCCGAGCCGGCCGCGCGGCCGGGACGGTCACGCCGGTCCCGGACGTCGCGCCCGACCATCCCGACCAGTCCGCCGCCCCCGACCAGCCCGACGGCGACGCCCTGGCGCGGACGATCGCCATGGTCAACGACAAGGGCGGGGTCGGGAAGACCTCGATCGTCGCCAACCTCGCCTGCCAGTTCTCGGCGGCCGGCTACCGCTGCCTGCTGGTCGACCTCAACCGGCAGGCCAACCTCGCCGACGACCTCGGCTTCCGCGACGGACCGGTGGACGACCACGGGGCGGGGCTGCTGCTGAGCATCGTCAGCGGCTCACCGCTGCGCCCGACCGAGGGCGTGCGCCCGGGCCTGGACGTGGTGCCGGGCGGAGCGCGGCTGGTCGACCTCGTCCCTCTCATGGTGTCGCGGGTCCAGGAGCAGGGGCGCGAGGCGTTCCGCGCGCTCGCCGACGTGCTCGCCCCCGTCGCCGGCGACTACGACCTCGTCTTCGTCGACTGCCCGCCCGAGACCACGATCCTCACCGACCTCGCCCTGACCGCCGCCCGCTGGGTGCTCATGCCCACCAAGTCCGACGTCGGCGGCCTGGTCGGCATGCGGCTGGTCGGCGAGCGCTTCACCCTGGCGCGCGAGCTCAACCCCGGGCTCCGGCTGCTCGGCGCCGTGCTGTTCGCGACCGGCTCGCGCTCGCGCGTGGTGCACGCCGAGGTCCGCGAGGCCGTCACGCGGGCGTTCGGCGGGCACTCGCCGCTGTTCACCACCTCGATCCGCCACGCCGAGCGCACCGCCCAGGACGCGCGGCGTCTCGGCAAGCTCGCCCACGAGCTCGAGCAGGAGGTGGCGGCCCAGCCGGCGTGGTGGGCCGCCCTGCGCGCGGGCCAGAAGGAGGACGGGGGGCGGCGCCTGTCCCCGACCGCGGCGAGCGTCGCCGGCGACTACCGCGACCTGGGGGTGGAGCTCCTCACGCTGCTGCGCGAGGCCGAGGAGAGCGACACCACCGCCCCGGCGACCCCCCTCGCCCGCCCCGAGCAGGAGGCCACCTCGTGACCGCCGAGCCCCGCCCGCACGACCACGACCTCAGCGACGCCTTCGGCCGTCCCGCCGCGGCGAGCCTGCGCGGGCTCCTGCCCCCGCGCCCGCGGCGCGGCGGGGAGCCGGCGGGGGAGCCGGCAGGGGAGCCCGTCGAGACGGACGGGACCGCGCCGGTCGACGAGGCCGAGATGGCCGACGAGGTCACGGACGCCCCCGCACCCACCCCCGCGCCCCGCACTCCGCGTGGCCG
>CADCTH010000317.1 GCA_902805495.1 uncultured Actinomycetospora sp. | reverse complement strand
TGCCGCGCGAGAGCGCCCGCAGCTCGGCGAGGGCCTCGCGGCTCTGGGCGATCGCCTCGTCGAGCAGCGGGCGGGCACGGTCGGGGTCCTCGTCGTCGAGGCGCCGCGACGTGGCCTCGAGGTCCATCGTCAGGCGCACCAGGCGCTGCTGCGGGCCGTCGTGCAGGTCGCGCCCGAGCCGGCGCAGCGTGCTCGCCTCCGCCGCGACCGCAGCCCGCCGCCCGGCGGCGAGCTCGCCGGTCCGGGCCCGCAGCGCGGCGGTCTGGTTGGTCAGCAGGCCCCGCGCGAGGCCCGCCCGGGTCGCGACGAGTCCGCGCACCAGCCACGGGAAGGCGGCGAGCACGGCCGCCCCGAGCACGGTGTTGACGACGATCTCGGCGAGGCGGGACTCGGTGCCGCTGAGCAGCCAGAACAGGCCGTGGCGGTCGCCCGGCAGCGACCACTCCCACGTCGCGAACAGCAGCCCGCCGAGCCCGCCGAGGCCCCAGGCGATCGTGATCACCGCGGCGGCGAGGCGGACGGGGAAGCCGAGCACGGCGTGCAGGAGGTCCCGCCAGGCCTGCGGGTCGCCGACCATGGCGAGCGAGCGCGCCGGCCGGCCCGCCACGGGCACCGCGACGCGGTAGTGGTGGGGCGGCAGCGCCCGGCCGGTGACGCGCTCGGTGGTCCGGCGCTCCACGGCAGCCAGCCCGCGGGCGGCCCAGAGGGTGGCGGCGAGGATCGGGACACCGATCCAGATGACCAGCGTGGACACGCCCAGGCTGAACCCGGCGACGGCCACGACGAACGCGCCGACGGCCAGCGGCAGGCCGGCGAGCAGGTAGCCGACGCGGTGCCAGAACGCGGGCCAGGACGACGCGTGGGCGGGTGCGTCGTCGCTGACGGTGGGCGGCGCTCCGGGCGGGGGTGCGGCGAGCGACATCTCGGTCATGCCTCCGGACCCTCGTCGTCGCGGCGGGCCGACCCCAGCCGGTGCTCCTCCCGGTCAGGGTAAGGACAACCCCACCCCGACAGGGGCGCTGACCGGCTGGGCGGCCCGTCCGTGGCGGCGCAGCGTGGGCGGCATGTCGATCCTCGCGCCGTCCACCTCGTCTGCCCGGCCCGTCCCGCGTCCCGTCCGTGCCGCCGTCGTCGTCTGGCTCGCCGCGGTCGGGGCCGGCGTCGCCGAGACCCTGGTCCACCTCAGCGGGCCCGACGCGCCGGGCGCCGGCGCGCTCGTGGTGCGCGGGGCGGTCTACGCCGTCGTCGTCGCGCTCGTGCTGTCCCTGCGCACCGGCCGCGACGCGGTGCGGTGGACGCTCGCGCTGCTGCTCGGGGTGGTCGGGACGGCCTCGCTCGTGGTGGAGCCGCTCACCTTCCTGGCCGCCGGCGGCTCGCCCGTGGAGTACCTCGCGGACGCCGGCGTCGCGGACCTCGCGGTCGTGGTGCTGCGTCTGGGCCACCTCGCCGCGGTCGTCGTGGCCCTGGCGCTGATGTTCCGGCCGGCGGCGAACGCGTTCTTCGCTAGCGCTCGATGAGCGACCGCAGGGAGCGCAGCGGCGGCAGCCAGGCGCCGGTGTCGGGCAGGGTGTCGAGGCTGACGCGCGGCAGGGGCTCGCGGAAGACGCCCTCGATGTCCTCGAGGTCGAGGAAGTCGACGATCTCGGACGCCACGGCGAACGCGGCGTACTCGCGGAACCCGATGACCGTGACCGTGACGCCCTCGGCCACGAGATCCTCGAGCGGCTCGCGGAACGCCCGCCCGTCGCCCGACGCCACCACCACGTGCGCGAGCCCGCCCTCGGACCGGCGCAGCTCGATGTGGGCGAGCATGTCCGAGTCGACGTCGGAGTCCTCGTACACCTTCGGCTTGGCGAACACCGCGAAGCCGACGTTGCGCAGCGCCTCGACCCACGGCCGCACGATCTCGGTGGAGCCCGGGACCACGTTGGTGAAGACCGTGGCCTCGGCGACGCCCTCCGGGCCCGCCTCCGAGAGCAGCCAGCGGCCGACCGCGTCGAAGCGGGGCCGGAACGCCGAGGTGGGCCGCGTGCCCAGCAGCGAGCCCAGGCTCATGTCGATGTTGGGCGCGTCCCAGACCAGCAGCGTGCGGGCGGGCGGCGCCTCCACCGCGGTGTCGTCGGTGGCCTCGTCGTCGACGCGTCCGCCGTTGATCGAGGGCGGGGTGGCGAGGTCGGCGGGCGACGGGGACGGCGACACGGGCCCGACTCTAACGGCCCGGCGCCGGACGCGACGGGTGCTCAGGACGGCCTCCCGGGGGAGGCGGCGACGCGGGTGAGCAGGAGGTCGTGGCTGGGCCGTCCCTCCTGCTCGGCGCGCGTCTCGAACTTGGTGCGCGGACGCCACGCCGGCCGCGGGGCGAAGCCGCCGTGGGGGTTGTCGAGCAGGGGCTCGGCGTCGGTGACCTCGCGCATGTGGTCGGCGTAGTCGGCGACGTCGGTGGCGAGGTGCAGCGTCGCGCCGGGCGCGAGCCGCGAGGCCATCAGCGCCACGGTCGCGGGCTGGACCAGGCGGCGCTTGTGGTGGCGGCGCTTGGGCCACGGGTCGGGGTAGAAGACGCGCAGGCCGGCGAGCGAGTCGGGCGCGACGAGGTCCTCGAGCACGACGACGGCGTCGCCGCGCAGCAGGCGCAGGTTGGTCAGGCCCCGCTCCTCGATGCGCATGAGCAGCTGGGCGAGGCCGGGGGGATAGACCTCGACGGCCACGTGGTCGGCGTCGGGCTCGGCGGCGGCGAGCGCGGCGGTGGTCTCGCCCATGCCGGAGCCGATCTCCAGCCGCAGCGGGACGGTTCGCCCGAACCACGCCGGGGCGTCGAGGCGACCGTCGGCGCCCCGGGGTGGCGGCGGCCCCTCCCCGTCGCGGTCGAACCCGGGCGCGACGGCGCCGTGGACGGGCCAGAGCCGGTCCCACGCCCGCTGCTGCCCGGCGGTCATGCGCCCGCCGCGGTCGGTGAAGCTCACGACCGTGCGCCGCGGGACGTCCCGGTCGGACGTCGGCAGCGTGTCGTGATCAGGCCCCACCCCACGATCCTCACACGCCCACCCCGCGAGGTGCGGCGCGTGGTCTGCGGCGGGATCAGGAGCGGCGCAGGGCGGCCAGCGTCGCGAGGTCCGGGGTGATGCGGATGCGCACGGTCTCGGCGGGGACACCGAGGACCGCACCCACGAGCCGGCGGGCGGCGCCGTCGGCGTCGGCGAGGCGGGCGACGACGGCCTGCCGGCCGTCGGGTCCGAAGCGCAGCGACCAGCCGGACGGGCCGAAGGTGGCGGTCACGGCGTGGACGACGTCGGCGAGTCGCGGCAGGGGCGCGGTGAGGGGTTCGGCGACGACACGCGCCGGCCGCCGGGTCAAGGGGACGAGGGTCACATCCGGACATCGCCCCGGTCACGGCCCGGGTTAGCCCAGGCGCGCGTAGATGACCCGGTCGGGCGATCGCCGGTGCCCCGGACGGAGTCCTAGTTGCCGGACGAGGGCCCGCCCTCGATGACCTGCTGGCGCGACTGCCGCGCGCGGCGCTGCTGCTCGTACTGCGAGGTCATGGCCGACTCGAGCGACTCGTTGCGCCGCTTGCTGCGGATCCGAGCGAGCAGCAGCAGCGCCAGGCCGTGCAGCACGCCCAGCAGCAGCAGCACGCCGCCGAGCTGGGTGACGACGATCTGCACCCGGCCCTCCACGTCGAAGGGGCGGTAGGTCGAGATGAGGGCGAGGAAGCCGAGCGCGACGAGGTGGAAGAGCACGCCGAGCAGGCGGTTGGCGGAGACGGCCGCCTCGTCGTCGTCGAAGACGTCGCGCAGGAAACCGATGCCCGACCGCATGAGGATCTGGCCCACCACCAGCGTGATCAAGCCCCCCACGACGACGATGAGGAGGTAGGTGGGGGTGTCGAGCACGGCGACGTCCTTCCCTGGTGACGGTTCGTGGTCAGTCTCCCCCGACGTGCGATCACGCGAAACCCTCGCGACCTGCGGAACCGCCCTCACCATCACGGTCCGCCGCCTACGCTGCGGACGCTGTGGGCCCCCTGCGCAGCGCCGTCGTCGCCACCTGCCGCGCGCTGGCGCCCCGCGTGTCGCTGCCCACGGCCGACGCGGTCGAGGCGGTGGCCGCCCGGATGGTCGCGACGCCGTCGCTCGTGGTGGCCGGGCCGGTGTCCTCGGGCAAGTCGACGCTGGTCAACGCGCTGGTCGGGCGGCGGGTGGCCCCCACGGGCGCGGGCGAGTGCACCGGCCTGACCGCCCACTACGTCCGCGGGCCGGCCGACCGCCTCGACGTCGTGCTCGTCGACGGCACGCGCCGCCCGCTGCCGCTGGCCGCCGGCGGGCGGGTCCCGGCCGCGGTGGGCGACCGGCTGGGGGTGCGGGTCGAGGACGTCGACCACCTCGTGGTCACGCTCACCAGCGCGGCGCTCGACGGCCTCACCGTCGTCGACACCCCGGGCACCGGGTCGGCGCGCCGCCCCGACGGGGTGTCCGGCGCCCGGGCCGACGCGGCGCTCGTGGTGCTGCCGGCCACGGCCCACGCGGGCGACCTCGACGTGCT
>CADCTH010000316.1 GCA_902805495.1 uncultured Actinomycetospora sp. | reverse complement strand
GCCGCTCGACGGGCAGCGGGTGCAGGAAGTCGAGCTCGCCGCCGACGGGCACGACGAGCAGGCCGTCGGGCTTGGCGACGCGGCTGGCGACCTTGGCGAGGAACTTGGTGCCCGCGACGCCCACGGTGATCGGCAGCCCCACGTCGTCGGCGACGGCCCGCCGCAGCCGCGCCGCGATCT
The DNA here is from genome assembly GCA_902805495.1 of uncultured Actinomycetospora sp. Lineage (GTDB taxonomy): Bacteria > Actinomycetota > Actinomycetes > Mycobacteriales > Pseudonocardiaceae > Actinomycetospora. The sequence continues at coordinate 2,991 of CADCTH010000316.1, read as the reverse complement.
CGGGCGGCGACCCGGCGATGCGCCGCAGCCCCGCGACGTCGAGGAACGCCTCGTCGATCGAGATGGGCTCCACCAGCGGCGTCACCGAGGAGAACACCGAGAACACGGCCCGGCTGGCCCCGCTGTAGGCCTCCATGCGCGGCGGGACGACGACCGCGTCCGGGCACAGGGCCCGGGCCATGCGCCCGCCCATCGCCGTGCGCACGCCGCGCGCCTTGGCCTCGTAGCTGCAGGCGAGCACCACCCCGCCGCCGACGATCACCGGGCGCCCGCGCAGCGCGGGGTCGTCGCGCTGCTCGACCGAGGCGTAGAAGGCGTCGAGATCCGCGTGGAGGATCGTCGGCTCGCTCGACACGAACACACGTTCGCATGCCCGGCCGACACCCGGCACACTCGGAAAACTTCTCTGCGGTCCCGCTTGACACGAACCTGTAGGTGGAGCTACAACTATGTGCGTCGGAACCATCAGAGATGCAGTGCGGTGACGGAAGGAGATGACCGATCGTGCTGCTGAACTACGACCCCTTCGACACCTTCCGCGCGCTCGAGCGCCTCACCGGGACGGCCCGCCAGCAGGCCGCGAGCGGCATGCCCATGGACGTCTACCGGGCCGGGGACCACTTCGTCGCCTCGTTCGACCTGCCCGGCGTCGACCCGGGCTCGATCGACGTGTCGGTGGAGGGCAACTCGCTCACCGTCAGCGCCGCGCGCACCGCGCCGAGCAGCGACGGCGACTACCTGGTCGCCGAGCGCCCGCGCGGTCGCTACAGCCGCCAGCTGATGCTGGGCCGCGACCTCGACCTCGAGCGGCTGCACGCGTCCTACACCGACGGCGTGCTGACGCTGACGATCCCGGTGGCCGACAAGGCCAAGCCGCGTCGGATCGAGATCGAGCACGCCGGCGGCAGCACCAGCATCGAGGGCGGCACCCCCGGGCACCACACGGAGGAGGCGCCCGCGAGCTGACCCGTCCGACCTCTCCCCCGCCGCGAGCACCCGCCGGGCCGGCCCCGGCGGGTGCTCGCGCACGTCCGCCGCACGTCCCCGAGGAGGGCCACCATGGGCGTCGAACGCCTCGACGACACCGACTACCCGGCCCTGACCATCGGGCAGGCCGCCGACCTCATCGGCGTCGCGCCGGCGTTCCTGCGCAGCCTCGACGCCGCCGACCTGCTGCACCCGTACCGCTCCGGCGGCGGGCAGCGGCGGTACTCGCGGCGGCAGGTGGAGTTCGCCGCGCGGGTGCGCGAGCTGGCCGACGAGGGCCACACCATCGCGGGTGCCGCGTCGATCCTCGTACTGCGCGGCGACCTCGCCGACGCACAGCGCGACCTCGAGGCGGCGCGGGCCGAGCGCGACGAGGCCCGCGCCGAGCGCGACGAGGCGCGCGCCGACCTCGCCCGCCGGGCTGCGGGCGACTGAGGCTCAGTCCTCGAGGGCGGACAGCTCGAAGGGCGCGCTCACCGGCCACCCGACCACCCGGGTGCCACGCCCGCCGGACGAGGGGAAGAGTGGGCCCATGGCCAGGACCACCACACGGCCGGCCGACCTCGTGCTCGAGGGCGGCGGGGTCAAGGGCATCGGGCTCGCCGGTGCGGTCGCGGCGATGACCGACCGGGGCTGGGTGCCGCACCGCATCTCCGGCACGTCCGCCGGCGCGGTCGTCGCAGCGATGGCCGCCGCGGGTGCGGCCGGCGAGCAGCTCGGGGAGATCACGGCGCGGCTGGACTTCCGCGCGGTCGCCGACCGCGGCGGCCTCGGGCGCCTGCCGCTGGTGGGCCCGGCGCTGGCGTTCGTCGGCGGTCAGGGGCTCTACCAGGGCGAGTGGCTGCACACCTGGGTCACCGAGGAGCTGGCGGCGCTGGGCGTGCGCACGTTCGGCGACCTGCGCATCGACGACCCGTCCCTGCCGCCCGAGCAGCGCTACCGGCTGGTGGTGACGTGCTCGGACCTGACGCTCGGCCAGCTGGTGCGCCTGCCGTGGGACTACCGCTCGGTGTACGGGCTCGACCCGGACGAGCAGCCGGTGGCCGACGCGGTGCGCGCGTCGATGGCGATCCCGTTCCTCTTCCGGCCCACCACGCTGACCAACCCGTACACGGGGCTGACGTCCACGCTGGTCGACGGCGGGATCCTGTCGAACTTCCCCATCGACTCGCTCGACCGCACCGACGGGCGCGAGCCCGCGTGGCCGACGTTCGGGGTCACGATCACCACCGCCCCGAAGCCGGGCATCGGCGACCGCGTCGCCCTGTTCCACTCCCGCTGGTTCGACATCCCGCAGCCCGCCCCGCTGCGCCTGCTCGAGCAGCTGGTCACGACGATGATCCTCGGCCGCGACCAGGCGGTGCTCAACCAGCCGTGGGTCGCCGCGCGCACCATCCACGTCGACGCGGGCGCGGTCGGCCTGCTCGACTTCGGCGTCACCCCGGCCCGCGCCCGCGGGCTCTACGAGGCCGGCTACCGGGCGGCGTCGGAGTTCCTCGCGCAGTTCGACTGGGAGTCCTACAAGCGCCGCTTCCGCCGGGACGTGCGCGCTCCGTCGGTCAGCGGCCCCGGGTGAGCAGCAGCCCGGAATCGCGAGCCCGCGCCGAGCTCGCCGCGCGGGAGCGCCTGATCACCTCGCTGCTGCGCGAGCTGGACCCGCCGGTCGCCCGCGACGGGGACGTGCTCCGGGTGGCACTGCCCGCCGGCACGCTCGGCGTCGGGCTGCGGACCTGGTCGCCCACCGGGCACCACCGCCTCGCGCCCGAGACGACGCTGGACACCGGGTCCGGGCCGCGGCCCGCCGCACACGAGGACGTCGTCGCGGCGGTGCTCGAGGCCGTCCTCGACGACGGCGAGCTCGTCGACCGGCTCGCGGCGCTCGTCGCCGGCAGCGTCGCCCGCACCGCGCGCTACCTCGACGCGCCGCCGCGGGACACCGGCGACCCCACCCGCGACGCCGAGCAGTCGCTGCGCCTCGGGCACCCGTTCCACCCGACCCCGAAG
>CADCTH010000315.1 GCA_902805495.1 uncultured Actinomycetospora sp. | reverse complement strand
TCGGCCTCGAACACGCCCTCGGAGTTCAGGACGCCCAGCGCCGTGGCGCGGACGCGCACCGCGGCCTGGCCCATCCCGGCGGGGCGGTCGGCGAAGACGGTGTCGACCTGGTCGGTGACGACCGTCGGGCGCGCGCCGTCGTCCCACGTCCCCGCCGCGCCCGGGGTGAGGAACGCGCGGGCGGCCTCGTGGCGCTCGGCGGCCGCCCCGGACGCCAGCACCCAGCCGCGCACGGTTTCCAGCGGGCTCGCGTCGCGCGCCGGGCCGGGCGGGACCGTCGGCTCCGCGGCGTCGTACACGCGCCGCAGCACCGTCACCTCGGACGATCCGGGCACCGACGCGCAGCCGGCCCCGAGCGCCAGCACGAGCAGCAGGGCGCCGAGGGCGAGCGCGCGCCGCACCGGGCCCCTCCCGCCCGGAAGACGCCTCACCGGACCACCGACGAGCCGGATCCCGGGGGCGACGCGGGCGCGGGGAGCTCGGGCGTGTCCTCCGGCTCGGGGTCGGGCTCGGGGTCCATCGGGGGCAGCGCCGTGCCTGCCGTGGCCGCGGCGTCGTGGATGCCCGGGTCCGCAGCGGCGGGGGCGGCGGCCACCGGCAGCAGCGGCAGCGGGCTGGTGCGCAGGCGCTCGCCGTGGCGCAGCGGCAGCGTCAACCGGAACACCGCGCCGCGGTCGACCTCGCCCCACGCCTGCAGCCAGCCGCCGTGCAGGCGGGCGTCCTCGAGACTGATCGCGAGCCCGAGCCCCGTGCCCCCGCTGCGGCGCTGGCGCGACGGGTCGGCGCGCCAGAAGCGGTTGAACACGAGTCCCGCCTCGCCGGGCTTGAGGCCGACGCCGTGGTCGCGCACCACCACGGCCAGCGCGCCCTCGCCGGCGGCGAGGCGCACCTCGATGGGCCGTCCCTCGCCGTGGTCGATGGCGTTGGCCAAGAGGTTGCGCAGGATGCGCTCGACGCGCCGGGGGTCGATCTCGGCGAGGACCGGCTCGTCGTCGGTCTCGCCGAGGTCGAGCAGCAGCGGCGTCCCGGTGTCCTCGACGAGCGGGCGCACGGTCTCCGCGGCGCGCCGGACCAGGGCGCCGACGTCCACCTCCTCGAGCCCCAGCTCGGCCATGCCCGCGTCGAGGCGGCTGATCTCGAGGAGGTCGGCGAGCAGGCCCTCGAACCGGTCGAGCTGGTCGACGAGCAGCTGGGCCGCCCGCGACGCGGTGGCGTCGGCGGGGTCGACCTGGGCGTGCAGCACCTCGGCGGCCATCCGCACCGTGGTCAGCGGGGTGCGCAGCTCGTGGCTGACGTCGGAGGTGAACCGCCGCTGCAGCGCGCCGAACTCCTCGAGCTGGCGGATCTGCGACTGGATGCTCGCCGCCATCTCGTTGTACGACTCCGCGAGCCGCGCGACCTCGTCGTCGCCGTGCACCGGCATGCGTTCGTCGAGGTGGCCGTCGGCGAAGCGTTCGGCGACGTCGGCGGCCTGGCGCACCGGTCGCACGACCTGGCGGGTGACCACCGACGAGATGCCCGCCAGCAGCACGAGCAGCACGCCCGCGGCCAGCACCAGCGTGCTCTGGACCAGCGCGAGCGTGCGCTGCTCGGCCGAGAGCGGGAAGAGCAGGTAGAGCTGCAGGTTCCGGCCGGCGGTGCGCACCGGCTGGCCGACGACGAGCGTGGGCACCGGGGCGGCCTGGCCGGCCGAGGCGACCGTCAGGTACTTCGTGGCCAGGAAGCCCTGCAGCACGGGCGCGCGCAGCTGCGGCGGGATGATCTCCGCCGGCCCGGCGCTGACCTCCACCGGCACCCCGCCCGGCACGGTCGGCAGCGCGCCCGGTCCGCCGCTGCCCACGGTGTCGGAGCCCGCGATGAGCACGGCGTCGAAGGCGCCCGCGTCGCTGATCGGGTCGCTGCCGCGGGCCAGCCCGTTCTGCTCGGCGTCCTGCCCGCTGGTGGACAGCCGGTCGAGCACGTCGTCGAGCACGGCCTGGGCGCCGTCGCGGTCGGGGTCGACGCGGGCGAGGTCGCGCTCGAGGGCCTGGCGGGAGATGTCGGCCTGGATGAGGGCGGCCTGCTCCTTGCCCTGCACCAGGCGGTCGGCGATCTGGGTCTGCAGCACGAGGCCGAGCACGGCGACGACGACCACCGACATCGCCAGCGTCGAGAGCACCACGCGCAGCTGCATCGAGCGGCGCCACAGCACCCGGACCTGGCCGACCCGCTCGGCCAGGAAGCGCTCGAGCCGGCGGCGCAGGCCCGTCAGCACCGTGTCACCCCGGTGACGGGACGGATCAGGGCGGGCCGGCCTTGTACCCGACGCCGCGCACGGTCAGCACGACCTCGGGGTGCTCGGGATCGACCTCGACCTTGGAGCGCAGCCGCTGCACGTGCACGTTGACCAGCCGGGTGTCGGCCGCGTGCCGGTAGCCCCACACCTGCTCGAGCAGCACCTCGCGCGTGAACACCTGGCGCGGCTTGCGCGCCAGGGCCACCAGCAGGTCGAACTCCAGCGGCGTGAGCGGGATGGTGCGCCCGCCGCGGCGCACCTGGTGGGCCGGGACGTCGATGGTGACGTCGCCGATCTGCATCTGCTCGGCCGGCTCGGTGGGGAACTGGCGCAGCCGCGCCCGGATGCGGGCCACGAGCTCCTTGGGCTTGAACGGCTTGACCACGTAGTCGTCGGCGCCCGACTCCAGCCCGAGCACCACGTCGACCGTGTCGGTCTTCGCGGTCAGCATGACCACGGGAACGCCCGACTCCGCCCGGATCGCCCGGCAGACGTCGATGCCGTTCATGCCCGGGAGCATGAGGTCGAGCAGCACCAGGTCGGGCGAGCTCTCGCGCAGTGCGGGCAGCGCCCCCGTCCCGTCGCCGACGACGGTGGTCTCGAAGCCCTCGCCCTGGAGGACGATCGTCAACATCTCCGCGAGGGAGGCGTCGTCGTCCACCACGAGGATTCGCGCGCTCATGTCTCAATGGTGTCACTTCTCACCGACGATCCGGAGCCGACTTCGGCCGACATGGCCCCGGAGAGCCAGTTCTGCACCATCGACTCCGCCGTCCGGGTGACGTCGGCGCGGTCCCCCTCGGCGCCGACGACCGTCCAGGGCGCCAGCCAGGCGCGGTCGACGAGCTGGTCGTAGACCTCGGCGCACCGGGCCTGCAGCGCCGCGTCGGCCTCGTAGCCGTCGGGGGTGCGGGTGGGGTCGGCCGCGGCGCGCTCGCGCACCCGGCGGGCGGCGAGCTCGCCCGGCACCCGGACCAGGACGTGCGCGTCGGGCGCCGGCACCCCGAGGCGCTGCACCTCGAGCGCGTACACCCAGGTCACGAAGGGCCCGTCGACGTCCTCGCCCCGCCGGGCCGCGCCGTAGGCGGCGTTGGAGGCGACGTAGCGATCGACGAGCACGAGGTCGTGCGTCGCCGCGGCCCGGCGCAGCTCCTCGCCCGCCCCGGCCCGGTCGAGCGCGAAGAGCACCGCCATGGCGTGCACCGAGTCGCGCAGATCGCCGTGCGCGCCGTGCAGCGCCTCGCCCGCGAGCCCCGCGTGCACGTCGGCGTCGTAGCGGGGGAACGCGAGTGTCGCGACCCGCGCGCCCCGGCGTGTCGCGGCGTCCGCGAGCGCGGCGACCAGCGTCGCCTTGCCCGCGCCGTCGAGTCCCTCGACCGCCACCACCACGCCCACGCAGAGACCTTAGGGCGAGGCCCCGGAACGACCGAAGGGCCCCTTCGCTCGGCTGTTCCGAGCAAAGGGGCCCTTCGGTCTCACACGCTCACCAGCAGACGCTCACCACCGGAGCGCGGCGCAGGTCGGTCGGTAGCGCGACGGAGGAGCGCTGACGACCGGACCTGCTTGCCGCGACAACTCAGTAGCGGTAGTGCTCCGGCTTGTACGGGCCCTCGACGTCGACGCCGATGTACTCGGCCTGCTCCTTGGTGAGCTTGGTCAGCTCCGCGCCGAGCGCCTCGACGTGGACCTTCGCGACCTTCACGTCCAGGTGCTTGGGCAGGCGGTAGACGCCGATCGGGTACTCGTCGGGCTTCGTGAAGATCTCGATCTGCGCGATGGTCTGGTTCGCGAACGAGTTCGACATGACGAAGCTCGGGTGCCCGGTGGCGTTGCCCAGGTTCAGCAGCCGGCCCTCGGACAGCAGGATGATCGAGTGGCCGTCGTCGAAGCGCCACTCGTCGACCTGCGGCTTGATGTTGATCCGCGTGGCGCCCGACTTCTCGAGCTTCTCGACCTGGATCTCGTTGTCGAAGTGGCCGATGTTGCCCAGGATCGCCTGGTGCTTCATCCGCTTCATGTGGTCGAGGGTGACGATGTCCTTGTTGCCGGTCGTCGTGATGACGATGTCGGCGGACTCGACGACGTTCTCGAGCGTGTTGACGTCGTAGCCCTCCATCAGCGCCTGGAGCGCGCAGATGGGGTCGATCTCGGTGATGATCACGCGGGCGCCCTGGCCGCGCAGCGACTCGGCCGAGCCCTTGCCGACGTCCCCGAAGCCGCAGACCACGGCCTTCTTGCCCGACAGCAGCACGTCGACGGCGCGGTTGATGCCGTCGATGAGCGAGTGGCGGCAGCCGTACTTGTTGTCGAACTTCGACTTGGTGACCGAGTCGTTCACGTTGATCGCCGGGAAGAGGAGCTTGTACTCGTTGAAGAACTCGTACAGGCGGTGGACGCCCGTCGTGGTCTCCTCGGTGACGCCCTTGATGCCCGACGCGACCTTGGTCCAGTGCTGCGGGTCGTTCTCGAGGCTGCGGCGCAGCGTCGCCAGCACGACCTGGTACTCGGCGGGGTCGTCCATCTCCGTGGTGGGGACGACGCCGGCCTTCTCGAACTCGACGCCCTTGTGGACGAGCATCGTGGCGTCGCCGCCGTCGTCGAGGATCATGTTCGGGCCGCGGGTGTCGGCGTCCGCCCAGGTCATCATCTGCTCGGCGCACCACCAGTACTCCTCGAGAGTCTCGCCCTTCCAGGCGAAGCACGGGACGCCCTTGGGCTCCTCGGGGGTGCCGTGGGGGCCGACGACGACCGCGGCGGCCGCGTGGTCCTGGGTGGAGAAGATGTTGCAGGAGGCCCAGCGGACCTCGGCGCCGAGCTCCACCAGGGTCTCGATGAGCACGGCGGTCTGCACCGTCATGTGCAGCGAGCCGGAGATCCGGGCGCCGTGCAGCGGCTTGGCCTCGGAGTACTCGCGGCGCAGGGTCATCAGACCCGGCATCTCGTGCTCGGCGAGGCGGATCTCGCGGCGGCCGAAGTCGGCCTGGCCGAGGTCGGCGACGGCGAAGTCGATGCCGTTGCGGGTGTCGTGCTTGTCGTCGACGGTGCCTACAGCGTTCGTCATGACTCCCTCTGCTCGGTGATCTGGACCGTGCGAACCGGTCGGGCACGAGGTCGCCGGGGTACGCCGCCGTCGCTCGCGGGATGCGCGGGCGGAAGGGCGGCAGGGCCGGCGTCCATCGGTCACCCGGACACGGTTCATCACCATCCGCAGGCGCCCTTGCGAAGGTTTACGGACCGCCGCCGAGCGTGGCGGACGAGCCGGGGGCCGGTCGTCCGTTGCAGCGCCACTCGACGGCTTCCGTTCGCACGTGGTGTGCGATCGATGCCGTCCACCAAGTCCAGCACAGGCCCCGGGACCGGTCAACCGCGACCGGCCCCGACGTCAGACCGGTCACACGCCGGTGCGTGGTCCGTAGGATGCGTGACCGCAGCCACAGGAGCAATCGCCAGGAGGCCACGGACGTGCTCGGACAGATGCAGGACTACCCGCTCGCCCTGCCGCACGTGTTCCACCGCGCCGAGCAGCTGTTCGCCCACAAGCCCATCGTCGGGGTGGGCGCGGGCGGCACGGTGCACCGCACCGACTACTCGGGCTGGGCCGACCGCGTGCGCCGCGCCGCCGCCGCGCTCGACGCCCTCGAGGTGTCGCCCGAGGGCCGGGTCGGCACCTTCTGCTGGAACAGCCCGGCCCACCTCGAGCTCTACTTCGCGGTGCCGTGCAGCGGGCGCGTGCTCCACACCCTCAACATCCGGCTGTTCACCGAGCAGCTGGTCTACATCGCGAACCACGCGCAGGACGAGGTCGTGTTCGTCGACCGGTCGCTGTTCGGGCAGTTCTGGCCCCACATCGACCAGATGGAGACCGTTCGCAAGGTCATCGTCATCGACGACGGCGCCGACGTCGCGATCCCCGACGACGAGCGCATCACCGACTACGACACCCTGCTCGCCTCGGTGGAGCCCCACGCGGGCCGGTTCCGCATCGACGACGAGAACCAGGCCGCGGCGATGTGCTACACGTCGGGCACCACCGGCAATCCCAAGGGCGTCGTCTACTCGCACCGCTCGACGGTGCTGCACTCGATCGCGGTGCTGATGGCCGACGTGGCCGGGATCGTCGAGCGCGGCGTCCTGCTGCCGATCGTGCCGATGTTCCACGCCAACGCCTGGGGCACCCCGTACGCGGCGGTGTTCGCGGGATCGTCGCTGGTCATGCCCGGCCCGAACATGACGCCGAAGGCCATCGCCGGCATCCTGCGCGACCACCACGTCACCGTCACCGCGGGCGTGCCGACGATCTGGCAGGGCGTGCTGCCCGAGCTGTCCGAGGGCGACCTCCCCGACCTGCGCCTGCTGCTGTGCGGCGGCTCCGCGGTGCCGAAGTCGCTGTCGGAGGGGTGGCGCAGGAAGATCGGCCTGCCGATCACCCAGGCCTGGGGCATGACCGAGACCAGCCCGATCGCCACCACCGGGCTGCTGCGCAGCGTCCACGACGGCCTGTCCGACGACGAGCTCGCCGACGTGCGCGCCGCCGCGGGCACCCCGTCGCCGCTGGTCGACCTGCGCATCTGCGAGCCCGACACCGGCGAGGTCCTGCCCTGGGACGGCGAGACCTCGGGCGAGCTGCAGGCCGCCGGCCCGTGGATCGCGGCCTCGTACTACCGCAACGAGGACGGCGGCAAGCAATTCACCGACGACGGCTGGCTCAAGATCGGCGACGTGGCGGTGATCGACCGCCACGGCTACGTCCGGCTCGTCGACCGCACCAAGGACCTCGTCAAGTCCGGCGGCGAGTGGATCTCCTCGGTCGACCTGGAGAACGAGATCATGGCGATGGACGGGGTCGCGGAGGCCGCCGTCATCGCGATCCCGGACGAGAAGTGGTCCGAGCGTCCCCTGGCCTGCGTCGTGGCGAAGCAGGGTGTGGAGCTGACCAAGGAGGCGGTGCTCGAGCACATCGCGTCCCGCGTCGCCAAGTGGCAGGTGCCCGACGAGGTGTGGTTCATCGACGAGGTGCCCAAGACCTCGACCGGCAAGTTCTCGAAGAAGACCCTGCGCGAGCAGTACGCGAAGCAGGCCTGACGCACCTCGCGCACGACAGGGCCCGCCCGGCACGTGCCGGGCGGGCCCTTCGTCTCGTGGCCGGGTTACTGGGGCTGGGTCGGCGGGGCCGACGGACCCCCCGGGTTGGTCACCGATCGCTCCTCGCCGCGATCGCGCTTGCCGAGCACGGAGTTCCGGCGCGAGTAGGCGAAGTAGATGAGCACGCCCAGGACCATCCAGACGATGAACCGGATCCAGGTCTCGACGGTCAGGTTGATCATCAGCCACAGACAGCTGACCACCGCGAGGGTGGCCACGAGCGGCAGCGCCTTGACGGTGAAGCTGCGCGGCAGGTCCGGGCGCCGGCGCCGCAGGTAGACGGTGCCGACGGCGACGAGCACGAACGCGAAGAGGGTGCCGATGTTGACCATCGACTCGAGCTCGTCGATCGGGAAGAAGCCGGCCAGCACGGCGCAGAGCGCGCCGATGATGATCGTGATCGTCACCGGGGTACCGCGGGAGCCGGTCTGGGCGAGCTTGCGCGGGAGCAGGCCGTCGCGGCTCATCGCGTAGAACACCCGGCTCTGGCCGAGCATGAGCACCATGACGACGGTGGTCAGGCCGGCGAGCGCGCCGATGGAGATCACGATGGAGGCCCAGTCCGCGCCGACGAGCGAGAACGCGGTGGCCAGCGTGGCGCTCTCCTCGCTGCCGGGCGGCGTCGCGAGCTGGGTGTAGTTGACCATGCCCACCAGCACGAGCGACGTGGCGACGTAGAGGACCGTGACGACGCCGAGCGAGCCGAGGATCCCGCGGGGCAGGTCCTTCTGCGGGTTCCTCGTCTCCTCCGCCGTGGTGGACACCGCGTCGAACCCGATGAACGCGAAGAAGACGAGCGACGCCCCGGCGAGCAGGCCGTAGATGCCGAAGGTCGAGCCCTCGCTGCCCGCGATGAGCGACAGCAGCGACGCGTCCCCCCCGCCCCCGCTCTGGCGCTCGCCCCCGGGCGGCGGGATGAACGGGGTGTAGTTCTGGGCCTGGACGTAGAAGAGCCCGACCACGATGACGAGCAGCACGACGAGCACCTTGATCGAGGTGATGATCGTCGAGACCCGGCTCGAGAGCTTGATGCCGAGCACGAGGACGACCGTGAGGGCGCCGATGACCAGGACCGCGCCCCAGTCGAACGTCACCGGGCCGAGCTCGAGCGAGGCGGCGGCGCTGCTGCCCCCGAAGAGCTCGCCCAGGTACTGCGCCCAGCTCTTCGAGACCACGGCCGCGCCGAGCGCGTACTCGAGGATGAGGTCCCAGCCGATGATCCAGGCGATGAACTCGCCGAAGGTCGCGTAGGAGAACGTGTAGGCGCTGCCGGCCACCGGCACCGTCGAGGCGAACTCGGCGTAGCACAGGCCCGCGAACCCGCAGGCGATCGCCGCGATGACGAACGAGATCGCGATGGCCGGGCCGGTGATGTCCCCGGCGACGCGTGCGGTGATCGTGAAGATGCCGGCGCCGATGAGCACCGCGACACCGAAGACCGTGAGGTCGAAGGCGCCGAGCTCGCGGCGGAGCTTGCTGCCGGGTTCGTCGGTGTCGGCGATGGACTGCTCCACCGACTTGGTCCGGAAGAGCCCGCCTCGTGGCTGGGTCGACGTCATGGGCTTCCTCCCGAGAGTCCTGCGTCCGGGCCCGTCGAGTGATCGAGGGTGCGGCGGGACCTTACGCCCGCACGACCTCCTGCGAGCACGGACACGGCTCGAACCGTGACGCCGTGTTCACCGTGTTGGCCCGCTCGGTCGCCCGGCGGCGTCCGGTCAGCGGGACGCGGTGTCCGGGCGCGGCTCGAGGGCCTCACCGACGGAGCCGACCGGGCCGCCGCCGGTGCGGTCGAGGTCGGGCTCGAGGTACACCAGGCGCGCCTCGGGCACCGCCTCGCGCAGCCGGGCCTCGGCGTGGTCGATGGCCTCGGCGATCGCCTCGGTCGGCAGCTGCGACGACACCGCGATCTTGGCGGCGACCAGCAGCTCCTCGGGGCCGAGGTACTGGGTGCGCAGGTGGATGACCCGCTCCACCGGCCCGCCGACCAGCGCGGACGTGATCGAGTTCGCGGTGTGGGCGCTGACGCCCTCGCCGATGAGCAGGCTCTTGGTCTCCACGATCAGGATGATCGCGATGATCCCGAGCAGGACGCCGATGCAGATCGTGCCGATCGCGTCCCAGATCACCGCGCCCGTCAGGACGCTGAGCCCGACGCCGGCGAGGGCCAGGACCAGCCCGACGAGCGCCCCGAGGTCCTCGAGGAGGACGACCGGCAGCTCGGGGTTGACCGAGGTCCGGATGAACCGCCACCACGACTGGTCGCCCTTGAGCTCCCGCGACTCCTTGACCGCGGTGCGGAAGCTGTAGGTCTCCAGGCCGATCGCCACGACGAGGATGACCACGGCGACGATCGGGCTCGTGAGGTCGTCGGAGCCCGAGAGCTTGTGGATGCCCTCGTAGAGGGCGAACACCGAGCCGAGGCTGAAGATCATCAGCGCGACGATGAACGAGTAGAAGAAGCGGTCGCGCCCGTAGCCGAAGGGGTGCTCGCTGGTGGCCTCCCGGCGAGCCCGCTTGCGGCCGAACAGCAGGAGGCCCTGGTTGCTCGTGTCGGCCACCGAGTGCACGCCCTCGGCCAGCATCGACGACGAGCCCGTGATGGCGAAGCCGATGAACTTCGCGACGGCGATGCCGGCGTTGGCCACCAGCGCGGCGACGATCGCCTTGCCGCCTCCGGATGCGGACACGGTGCCTCCAGGGTCGACCGGTCGGGGTGTGGTGCGCCGGTGAAGGTAGCGCGCGGGGGCCCGGGGGCGGTCAGCCCAGCCCGTCGGCCGCGACGAACGCGAGCGCCGGGCGCTCGACGGGCGCGACCGTGACCGGGCCGTCGCACGCCGGCACCCACACCGCCGTGCCGCGCGTGACGACGTGCTCCTGCCCGCGAGCGGTGCGCAGCCGCACGCTGCCCTCCACCGCGACCGCGATCCGGGGGCCCTCGACGCCGAGCTCGACGTCCTGCTCGGCGTCCTGCTCGGCGTCCTGCTCCCCCGTCGACGTGCCGTCGAACGCGCAGCGGGCGAGGCTGAAGTACTCCGACGGCGTGAACCGCGTGACCGGGCCCGTCCCCTCGCCGTGGAGCAGGGGCGGGCGGCCCGGCGTGAAGTCGAGCACCCGCAGCAGCTCGGGCACGTCGACGTGCTTGGGCGTCAGGCCGCAGCGCAGCACGTTGTCGGAGTTGGCCATGAGCTCGACGCCGCAGCCCGACAGGTACGAGTGCGGGGAGCCCGCCGGCTGGTACAGGCACTCCCCCGGCGCCAGCGCCACGCGGTTGAGCAGCAGTGCGGCGAGCACGCCGGCGTCGCCCGGGTAGCGCTCGCCGAGGTCGAGCAGCGTGCGCGCCTCGGCCGTGAACTCGCCGCGGGCGCGCAGGTGGGCCACGCAGCCCTCGAGCAGCGCGGGCACCAGCTCGTCCACCGCGCGCTGGGGCAGCGTGATCCAGGTGGTGAACACGGCGCGCAGGCCGTCGCCGTCGGGCTGGCCGGCGAGCAGCTCGGTGTGGTGGTCGAGCGCGCGCACGTCGAGCGCGCGCAGCAGCCGCACCGTCTCGGCCGCCGGGCGGAAGCCCGCGAGCGCGTGGAACTCGGTGAGCGCGCAGAGCAGCTCGGGCTTGGGCAGCGGGTCGGGGTAGTTGCGCTCCGCGGCCGTGCGCGGGACACCCGCGGCCTCCTCGCGCGCCCAGCCGGCCTCGGCCTGCTCGGCCGAGGGGTGCGCCTGCAGGCTCAGCGGCTCCTCGGCGGCGAGCACCTTGAGCAGGTACGGCAGCTTGTCCGTCCAGCGGTCACGCCGGGCCGGGCCGAGCGCGCCCTGCGGGTCGGTCGCGAGCACGTCGGCGAGCGTCCGGGCGCCCCCGTCGATCCGCGAGGGCTCGTCGCGGTGCGCGCCGAGCCACAGCTCGGCCTGCGGGTGCGGCGACGGGACCTCCTCGCCCAGCAGATCGGCGAGGTGCGTCCGCGAGCCCCACGTGTACGTGCGCACGCTGCCCTTGAGGACCTCCACGTCAGTGCCTCTCTCGCTGTCGGGCCGCTAGCCCGTGCGGACCCCCGGCACCCGGGCCCCGAGGGCCAGGCCGAGGTAGACCGCGGTGAAGTCGAGGCGGGTGGCCAGCACGGCCGCGCGGAGCGCGTCGGCGACCGGCCCCTCCCCGGTCAGGTCCACGTCGTCGATCTCCAGCACGTCCGCGCCCGGGTGGCGGGCGCCGACGTCGGCGACCAGGCGCCGCACCGCGAGGTCCTCGCGCACGGCCAACAGCACCAGCCGCGGCGGCGGGGCCGCCGGAGCCGGGTCGTCGAAGGGGTCGGCGAAGATCGACGCCTCCCCCGCGGTCTCCTGCAGCCGGGCGAGCAGCGCCGGCTGCGCCGCCGCGGCCGCGGTGCTGGCGGCCTGCGCGACGACACCCGCGTGGGTGGCCAGCACGGTGGCCCCGTAACCGGCCACCAGGCCCGCGACCGGGTCGGCGCCCCACAGCAGCGGCGTGCGCTCGGCCAGGCGCAGCGCCAGGCTCTTGGCCGGGTTGACGAACGCCTCGCCCCGGCGGCCGTCGCGCTCGGCCTCGGCGTCCAGGCGGTCGGCCAGCGCGTCGGGGTCGAGGGTCAAGAGGTCCAGGGAGCGCGCGACCACGAGGCCGGTGGCGAGCACGGTCGCGGTGTCGAGCCCGTCGAGGTCCACGCCGGAGACGCCCAGCGCCATCCGCGGCACGACGGGCAGGGCGCGCCCGGCCCCCGCCGCCGCCGCGGCGCCCGCGGCCGGCCCGGCGAGCACCACGTGCGACCC
>CADCTH010000314.1 GCA_902805495.1 uncultured Actinomycetospora sp. | reverse complement strand
TAGGAGCCGGGCGGCCCGCTCGGCCTCCGCGCGGGCCTGCGGGACGTGCTCGGTCGGGTGGCCGTCGACGGTGAGCTGGTCGCCGTCCACGCGCACCGCCTGCCCCGGGTGGTGCTCGGTGTTGACGGTGACCACGCCCGGCGGCCCGAGCAGGACGTCGTCGAGGTCGCCCCGGCCGGTGCCGACCGGGACCGCGTGCAGGACGCGCCACGGCGGGCGGCGCCGGGCGAGGCGGGCCAGGACGTTCGGCTCGGTCAGGCCGCGCAGCGCCTCGGCGAGCCGGGCCTCGTCCGGTAACGGCGGCGGGCCGGAGTCGTCCGAGACGGGCTCCGGAGCGGGCTCGTCGGCCGTGCGCGGACCCGGCAACCAACGCGCGAGCTCCGGCATCCCCGGCTGCGGGGCGTACCAGCGCTTCGCACGCCAGTCCCACCGCGCGCCGGCGGCCTTGGCCTCGTCCTTCTCCCCGAACGGCACGTCCAGCCACGGCTGCTGATCCCGCGCCATCACGCCCCCTCGCGGGCCTCCCGGACGTCCCGCCCGGGGGCAGCGTCGCACGCCCGGCCGACACGGTGGGCGCTCCGAGAGAGGGGCTCAGCCGTCCGGATGCGCCGGCATCCCCTTGCGCCACGCGGTGTACGACTGCATCCGCCCCGCCCGCGGACGGAAGAGCCACCGCCACGGGTGCACCACGGCGGGCTCGAGCGCGGCCGCGCGACGCCGGAAGCCCGGCACCGGTGCGAACGTCACGGCCAGGCGCCGCCCGGCCAGCTCGTCGGGCACCCGGCCCCGACGCAGCTCCACGGGGCGCCGCGTGGCCAGCTCGGCGAGGGCCTCGGTGAGGAACACCAGCCGCTTGCCCGACAGCATGAGCCGGCGCAGCAGCGGCTCGTCGAAGCAGAACACGGCCGGCACGTCGGGGTGCGCCGCGAGGGCGGGATCGGCGTCGCCCAGTGACTCCGCGGTCAGCCACACCGCGTCGACGTCCGAGCCGCCCGAGGACACCGCGGCCGACTCCGGCCCACCCGTGACCGACGGGTCGGGGTCGGCGCGCAGCAGGTCCGAGACCGCCACGCGCGTCGTGCGCTGCTCGTCCGGCCACCCCTGCACCGGGCACGCGTCGTTGAGCACGCACCGCCGGCACAGGCCCGGCGCCCGCTTCTCGACCTGCCAGCGCGAGAACCCGTACGCCTTGCCGTTGCCGGCGCCGACGGTCCACTGCCAGTTCAGTCGGTTCGCCGCGCGGGAGCCGTCGAGCAGGTGGGTGAAGAACTCCTCCTCGCCGTCGCGCCAGCGCGCGCCCGCCCGCACCGTCCACTGGCTCGCCAGCCACATGCGCGTCTGGTTCACCAGCCAGCCGTCGGTGTGCAGCTCGCCGACGGTGGTGTCCATGCACTCCATGTCGCGCGGCCAGGGCTCGTCCCAGATCACCGGCGGGCGCGGGGGCTCGGCGCGCAGCACCTCGCGCAGCGCCGGCCCGCCGTCGCGGCCGAACCGCGCGTAGAGGTGGCGCGTGAACTCCTGCCAGGCCAGCTCGTCGCGGTACTTGCGGCGGTCGTTCGACGGGGCGTCGGCGACGTGGTCCCACAGGGTGGGCAGGTCGACGAGGTTGTAGCGGACGTAGGGCGACATCTTCGACGCCCCGCGACGCTCGGGCGGCCAGACGACGCTGCGCCGGCCCGCGTAGCCGGTGACGTCGAGGGCGGCCAGGGCGGCGTCGGCGGCGGTCTGCCCGCCCCGGATCGCCTCGGACGGGGCCGGGGTGTCGCAGGTGAGGTCGGCGAGGTGCTCGCGCACGAACGCGACCGCGGCGGCCGGACCGGGCTCGGGAACGGGGAGCTGCACCCTCCTGCGTACCCGCCGGTGGGCGATCATGCGCGTCATGACCGCCGACATCGCGCACCTCCTGGCCGCCGCGCGCGCCGACGGCCGGCGCCGGGTCCTCGGCATCGTCGGCGGGCCCGGGGCGGGCAAGTCGACCCTCGCGGCGTCGCTGGCCGGCCCCGAGGTCGCCGTGGTGGGGATGGACGGCTGGCACCTGGCGAACTCGGTGCTCGACCGCCTCGGGCGCCGCGAGCGCAAGGGCGCCCCGGACACCTTCGACGCCGCCGGCTACGTCGCCTTCCTCGCCCGCGCCCGCTCGCGGTAGGCCACCGTGTGGGCGCCGGAGTTCCGTCGCGAGATCGAGGAGCCGATCGCCGGGGCGCTCGAGGTGCCGCCGTCGGCGCTGGTGCTGGTCACCGAGGGCAACTACCTGCTGCTCGCCGAGCCGCCGTGGGACGGGATCCGGGCGCTGCTCGACGAGGCGTGGTTCCTCGAGCCGGACGACGACGTCCGCCGCGCCCGGCTCGTCGCGCGCCACGAGCGCCACGGCCGCAGCCACGCCGAGGCCGTGGCCCGCGCCGCCGCGCGCGACGCCGCCAACGCGCGCATGATCGCGGCGACGGCGACGCGCGCGGACCGGCTGATCAGGTACTGACGGCGGGCCGGATTTCCCCGCGACACCGTGACGCGATCGCAACACCGGGTCCGAGCGATTCCACGTGTGGGCCGAGAGGGGCCGGGTAGCCCGGCCGAGATTGCGTCACCTTCTCACCGACCGACGACACCTCTCTTTCCGGTCCGTGGCGCACTCATCTCTCCCTCACCATTCGACGTTCCACACTGCGGGACTTCCGAAGGGACCACCCAGTGCTGCCCGAACAACTCACACAGGGCCAGTTCGACACCGTCTACAACTCGCTCTCACTCGTCATCGCCGCCCAATTGTTCACCGCGCTGTTCCTGGCGGCCGCGACGGGACGCGTGCTCCCGCGTTACCGGCAGGCCCTGCTCACCGGCGCGATCGTGTGCGGGATCGCCGCCTACCACTACTTCCGCATCTTCGACTCGTTCCGCGAGGCGTACGTGAGCGCGGCGCCGGGAGGTGCGGGCCCGTACACGATGGCCGTCGGCAAGTCCTTCAACGAGGGCTACCGCTACGTGGACTGGCTGCTGACGGTGCCGCTGCTGCTCGTCGAGCTCGTCGCCGTCCTGGCTCTGGCCAAGGCCGTGCAGAGCTCGCTGCTCACGCGCCTGATCCCCGCCTCAGTCCTGATGATCGTGCTCGGCTATCCCGGCGAGATCAGCGCCGACACCGGCACACGGGTGTTGTTCGGCGGGCTGTCGACCATCCCGTTCCTCTACATCCTCTACGTGCTCTTCGTCGAGCTCAGCAAGTCCCTGGACCGCCAGATTCCCGCGGTCCGCGCCAAGGTGAACCGGCTCCGCCTGCTGCTGTTCGCGACGTGGGGCGTCTACCCGATCGCGTACCTGATCCCGACGTTCGGCATCGGTGGTGCGGATGCGTGGGTGGGCAAGCAGATCGGCTATTCCCTGGCCGACATCCTCGCGAAGGCGCTCTACGGATTGTTCATCTACCAGGTCGCCCGCCTGAAGTCGGCGGACGACGATCCCGGGTGGGCGGTCCAGGAG
>CADCTH010000313.1 GCA_902805495.1 uncultured Actinomycetospora sp. | reverse complement strand
GGAACGTGGTGAACGCGAAGAAGGGCAGCAGGATGGCACCGGTCGCGTACATGTGGTGCGCCCACACGGCCACCGACAGGGCGCCGATCGCCAGCGTCGCGTAGATCAGCTTCTTGTAGCCGAAGATCGGCTTGCGGCTGAACACCGGGAAGATCTCGGTGACGATGCCGAAGAACGGCAGGGCCACGATGTAGACCTCGGGGTGCCCGAAGAACCAGAACAGGTGCTGCCAGAGGATCACGCCGCCCGCCTCGGGCGCGAAGAGCTGGGCGCCCAGGTGGCGGTCGGCGGCGAGGCCGAGCAGCGCGGCCGTGAGGATCGGGAAGGCGAGCAGGACCAGGACGACCGTCACCAGGATGTTCCAGGTGAAGATCGGCATCCGGAACATCGTCATGCCCGGGGCCCGCATGCAGACGATGGTGGTCACGAAGTTGACGCCACCGAGGATGGTGCCGAGACCGGAGACCACCAGGCCGACGATCCAGACGTCGGCGCCGAGACCCGGCGAGTGCACCACGCCGGACAGCGGGGTGTAGGCGAACCAGCCGAACGAGGCGGCGCCGTCCGGGGTGAAGAACCCGGACACCACGATGATCCCGCCGAAGAGGAACAGCCAGTACGAGAAGGCGTTGAGCCGCGGGAACGCGACGTCGGGGGCACCGATCTGCAGCGGCACGATGTAGTTCGCGAACCCGAACAGGATCGGCGTCGCGTAGAGCAGCAGCATGATCGTGCCGTGCATGGTGAACAGCTGGTTGTACTGGTCCACCGAAAGGATCTGCAGGCCCGGCTGGGCGAGCTCGGCGCGCATGAGCAGCGCCATGAGCCCGCCGATCAGGAAGAACCCGAACGACGTGACCAGGTAGAGGATCGCGATGTCCTTGGGGTCCGTCGTCCTGAGCATCCGCCCGACGAGCGACCCGCGCTTCGACTCCCGCGCCGGGTACGGCGTGGTCGCGATCGGCTTGGGTGCGACGGCGGTCACGAAGGCCTCCTGCTCACGGTGCGTCTCCTCCACCCCGGCGGCCACCTGGCCGCACGTACGCGGACGTGGTGGATCGTAACCGCCCCCGCGCCCCCTGGCTCGCCGGGTGACGTCCTCAACGACGACCCGTCGTAGACCAGGGGGCGATCGGGGCCCCGGTCAGCCCGGACGCTCCTCGCGGACCGCGCCGGCCCGGCCCACCGGGGCCGCCGGGTCGTCGCGGTCGCGGTCGGGTGCGGTGCCGCGCCCGGTCTCGGGCCGCTGACCCGTGCGGATGACCGGCGAGCGCTCCACGGCCCCCGACGCGCCGGCCAGCGCCTGGTCGACCACCCCGAGCACGCCGGCGACCCGGCCGCCGAGGGCCTCGCCGAGCTGCTGGAGCCGGTCGCGCGCGCGGTCGAGGACGGTCAGGGGCAGCGCGGAGAGGACCTGGCCCGGGGGGCGCCGCGAGACGACGGGGTGGGGCCGGGTCGGCGAGGTCAGGCGCAGCAGGCCCCACTGCAGACCGAGCAGGCGCAGCGCCACCGGGCCGAGCTCCTGCTGCAGGCGCGGGAGCAGCTCGTCCTCCTCCGAGCGCACGTCCTCGTCGAGGGCGGCGAACGTCTGCTCCATGAGCTCGGCGTGCTCGGGGTCCGACGGGTCGGACCGGTCGAGGCGCGTGACCAGCTCGTCGACCTACTGGTGCTCCTGCTCGATGTGCAGGCTCAGCGGGTCGCCCTCGGGCAGGACGCGGCGGGCGGCGGGGAAGAGCACGGCCTCCTCGGCGAACGCGTGGGTGAACACCAGGCGGGCGATCGCCCGCAGGGCCACCTCGTGCTCGACGCCGCCGGTGGCGAGCGTCGCGCGGGCGCGGTCCATGAGGCGGTCGAGCCGGACGTGGTCGCGGCGCTGGAGGGTCAGGATGCTCAGCGGGCCGCCCAGTGCGGCGTCGTCCTGGCGTGCGATCGAGGTCGTCACGAGGCCTCCTCGGGATGCGAGTGGCTGGACGCGGTCGGCTCCGGGCTCGGCGCGACGACGCGTTCGACCCGTCCGCGGTACCCGATCGGCCCGGGGCGCGAACGACCCGCCAGAACGACGAAGGGCCGTCGCCTCGCGGCGACGGCCCTCGGTGTTCGTCGTGGGTGGAGCTGAGGGGACTCGAACCCCTGACCCTCACACTGCCAGCCGCTTCGTCGGCGTCCGGTAGTGCTCCGCCCCTGGTCGCCCGTCCTCGCATCAGCCGGCTACGTCTCCCCCGGTCCGGCCCCGCTGCTGTCAGCTGTGGCTGTCAGCTGTCTGCCCACATGCGTCCGGCGGGCGACGGGATACCACTCGTCCCCGGCGGGCTCACCGGCGAGATTCCAGCTCCACGAGGTCGTCGGCGTGATCCGCATGTAGGTGCCCGGCCCGATCATGCCGACGCGCTCGAAGGGCTGCTCGGCCTCGCCGTCGATCCGGACGCCGCGGGCCACGAACGGCTCCATCGACGGCAGATCGTCGAAGACGACGCTGACCCGAGCAGAGCCACCAGCGACGTTGCGGAACTTCCGCGTCCGGACGACATCACCCGGGCCTCCCACCCACAGGTACTCGCCGTCGAACTCGACCGCGACGGGCACGACGTCCGGCTGCCCGCCGGGCCCAACGGTCGCGAGGCGTCCGATGCCTTGGGACCGGATGAACTCGATCTCCGCATCAGTGAACGACACGAGGCCTCCCCCCTTCGGTCCGACGCAGTATCGGGCAAAGCGCCCATGGTCGACAGCTGTCCTCGGCGCTGCTGCTCTCCCTCGGGGTGCACCCCCGGGTCGTCATGCAGATCGTCGGCCACTCGGCCATGGACATGACCATGAACGTCTACGCGCACGTGAGCCTCGATGTGCAGCGCCAGGCCCTCGACGTGCTGAACGCCGAACTCGACCGCGAGAGCCCCGAGGAGTGATCCCGTTGCTGTCATCGCCCGCTGTCACCGACACGACGAAGGCCCGCCGACCGGGGTCGACGGGCCTCTGTCCTGGGGTGGAGCTGAGGGGACTCGAACCCCTGACCCTCACACTGCCAGTGTGATGCGCTACCAGCTGCGCCACAGCCCCAACGCCGGGAAACGGTACACGCCGACGGCCGCTGCCGGACGTGGGGGGTCCGCCCTCAGAACGTCTCTCGGTGCCGCTCCTGCTCGAGGACGGCCTCGAGGTCCCCGAGCCTCTCCATGGTCGCCACCGACCGCGCGGTGCGCTGATTGGCGCGCAGCAGGTCCTGGTGGCGGTGCACGAACTGCCAGTAGCCGGCGCTGAACGGGCAGGCCTTCTCCCCCACCCGCACCTTCGGGTCGAAGGCGCAGTCGCCGCAGTGGTCGGACATCTTGTTGATGTACGCGCCGCCCGAGGCGTAGGGCTTCGTCGCGAGCTTGCCGCCGTCGGCGTGCTGGCTCATGCCGACGACGTTCGGCGGCATCACCCACGCGAAGCCGTCGACGAACGTCGTCGCGAACCAGTCCGAGAGCGCCTGGGGCCCGTACTCGCGGTGCAGGGCGTGGTTGCCCAGCACCATCAGGCGCGGGATGTGGTGCACCCAGCCGCGGTCGCGGACCCCGTTCAGCGTCGAGGACAGGCACGCCGCGGTGACCGCGTCGCCGTCGAGCTCGGACCACCAGTCGGGCAGCGGCGTGTGGTGGCCCATCTCGTTGCGCTCGACGTAGTCGGGGCCGAAGTGCCAGTACAGCTGCCAGATGTACTCGCGCCAGCCGAGGATCTGGCGCACGAAGCCCTCGACGGAGTTCAGGCGGGCCTCGCCGTCGCGGTGGGCCTGCTCGGCGGCGTGCACGGCCTCGAGCGGGTGCAGCACCCCGAGGTTCTGCGGCACCGAGAGCAGCGAGTGCGACATCCACGGGTCGGCGGCCAGGATCGCGTCCTCGTGGGGCCCGAACGGGTCGAGGCGGTGCTCGACGAAGCGCTGCAGGGCCGCCCGCGCCTCGGCGGCGGTGACCGCGAAGAGGCGGGGGCCGTCGCGCCCGACCGTCGGCAGGTCCATCTCGTCGAGGTCGCGGCGCACCCGGGCGTCGACCTCGTCCTCGGTCGGCCACCACGGCTCGGGGACGCCGAGCGTGCGCTGCTTCTTCGGCGGGGGCTCGCGGTTGTCGTGGTCGAGGTTCCACTTGCCGCCGACGGGGCTCTCGCCCTCCATGAGCACGTCGAAGCGGCGGCGCTGGTTGCGGTAGAAGTTCTCCATCGTGAAGGAGCTCTCGTCGCCGGCCCACGCGCTGAACTCGGCGCGGGGGCGGGCGAACGTCGTGGTCGGCAGCACCGCGGCGACCAGGCCCTCGGAGCGCAGCCGCTCGACGAAGGCGAGCGCGGCGTGCGACGTCGGCTGGTGCACGACGACCGGGCGGCCGACCTGCTCGAGCGCCTCGCGGTAGGTGTCGGTGCGCCGGTAGGTGCTGCGCGCGCCGAGCTCCTCGTCGAGGTGGCGCATCCCGGAGAGCACCAGGTGCAGCTTCTGCCGGTGGAAGCGCTTGCGGCGCAGCACCGCGGACGACTCGACCAGCACGACCTCCCGGTCGGCGTGCTGGGGCAGGGCGTGCACGGCGGGCCCGAGCTGGTCGCCGAAGAGCCACAGCGGCGCGTCGGCGGGGGCGCCGGCCTGCTCGAGGGCCTCGTCGACGCCCGGCCCGTGGGTCTCCAGAACGCCCTCGGGGACCGGGCTGCGCGTCATGGCGCGCGGGTGCCCGCGCTCTCCGGCGGCGAACCGGAGGTCTCGGGCATGCGCACCCAGACGAGGAGCGCGGCGAGCGCGATGGCCGCGGAGAGCCCGAAGGCGACGCCGAACGAGGCGTTCTCCGCCAGCGCCCCGGCCGCGACCGGGCCGATGATGGCGCCCACGTCGGCGGCCATCTGGAACCCCGACAGCGCCGGGCCCCCCGAGCGGCGGGAGCCCACGAGGTCGGCGACCGCCGCGCCCTGTGCGGGCTGCAGCAGCCCCGCGCCCGCCCCCGCGATCGCGGAGGCGCCGAGCAGCACGACGAGTACCGCGACGCCGGGCAGCGTCGCGAGGGTCAGCGACGCCGTCCCCAGCGTCACCAGGCCGAGCCCCGCGATGATCACCGGCCGGCGTCCGCGGCGGTCGGACAGGCCGCTGGTGGCGAGCAGGACGAGGCCGTCGCCGACGGCGAAGACGGTGAGCGCGATGCCCGCCCACAACGGCTCGCGGCCCATGGCGACGGCGACGAACAGCGGGACGAGCGCGACGCGGACGCCCTGCACCGCCCAGCCGGTGGCGAGCGCCGACACCAGCGAGGCGCGGTAGACCGGCAGGCGCAGCGCGGCCCCCAGGGTCAGGGGGTTCTCCTCAGGGCCGTCGCGGCGCACCCCGACCTGCCGCGAGCGGGCGAGCAGCGCCCCGACCACGATCGTCGCCACCACCAGGGCCAGCGCGTAGACGACGAACGGGGCGCGCAGGTCGACGGCCACCAGCGCGCCGCCGAAGGCCGGGCCGGTGATCCCGCCGAGCAGGAACGCGCCGGTGAACAGCCCGCTGGCCTGCCCCCGGCGCCCCTCGGGGGCCAGCCGGAAGAGCAGCGAGAACGCCGAGACCGTGAACATCGTCGACCCGATGCCGCCGAGGCCCCGGAAGATCAACAGCTGCACGTAGCTCGTGGCCAGCGCGCACGCGCCGGTCGACGCGGCGACCACCAGGAGGCCCGCCAGGTACATGGTGCGCTCGCCGACGCGGGCGACGAGCCGCCCGGACACCGGCGCGAACACCAGCCGCATCACCGGCAGGGCGCTGACCACGGCCGACGCCGCGGTGACCCCCACCCCGAAACTGCTCGCGAACACCGGTAGGGCGGGCGCGACGATGCCGTAGCCCAGGGCGACGAGGAAGCTCCCCGCCAGCAGCGCCCAGACCTCCCACGGCAGGGCCGCGGCGGGGGGTGAGGGGTCACCCGGCGTGCGGTCCCGCTGCGGTGCGGCACCCATGGGGCGTCGGGGCTCCTCACGACGGGGGCGGGGCGGTCGGCGTGCTGACCCCAGTCTCCCCCTCCCCCCGGCGCGGCCGCGATCAGGGAGGGCCCAGGGGACGGCTCAGGGGACCGGCTCCGGGACGGGATCAGGGCGCGGCGAGCGTCGCCGTGCCCGGGGTGCCGGGCGCCGGCGCCGTGGTCGTCGTGGTGGTGGGCGCCGAGGTGGGACCCGTGGGGTCGGTGGGACCCGTGGGGTCGGTGGGCCCCGTCGGCACGGTGGTCGTCGGCGGCACGGTCGGGGGGACGGTCGGCGGCACCGTGGGCGGGACGGTGGGCGGGACCGTGGGCGGCGCCGTGGTGGTCGCCGCCACCGGCGGGGGCACCGGCAGCGGTGCCTCGGCGACGTCGGGACGCGTGGTGACGTCGGCGATGGCGCTGCTCGACGAGGTGTCGCGGGCGGAGGTCCCGCCGGTGTCGTCGGAGCCGGTGGCCGAGGTGCCCGCGGGCCCGGCCGGCGCGCCCGCGGCCG
>CADCTH010000312.1 GCA_902805495.1 uncultured Actinomycetospora sp. | reverse complement strand
GCTGCTGCTGGCTCTGCTGGCTCTGCTGGCTCTGCTGGCTCTGCTGGCTCTGCTGGCTCTGCTGGCTCTGCTGGTCCTGCTGGCCGGACTCCCGGGACGACGACTGCTCGTCCGACGACCCCGAGTCCTGACTCGCGTCGGACGAGCTCGAATCCGAGTCGGACGAGTCCGACCCGGAGTCCGACGAGCTCGGGTCCGAGGACCCGGAGCCACCGTTCGACCCGCTCGACGACCCGGAGTCGCCCTCGTAGCCGGACTGCTCGTCCGGACCGGCCATCTCGTCGGCCTCGTCCTGACTCGTCTCGGCCCGCGTGTCCGTGCTGCTGGTCCCGGTCTCCGCCTCGCCGCGCTGCCCGGTCTGCTCCGTCACGCGGGCAGTGTGGCACTACCGCCCGGTAGCGAGCAGACCGGGACGGCCGTCACATGGACGTGGCGCCGTCGATGTGCTCGCGCAGCACGTCCGCGTGGCCGGCGTGCTGGGTGGTCTCGGCGATGATGTGCAGCAGCACCCGGCGCACCGACCAGGTGCTGCCGGGCTCGTGCCACGGCGCCTTCGGCAGCTCGTGGCGGGCGTTGAGGTCCGGCAGCGTCGCCAGCGTGGCCTCGGTCTGTGCCGCGACCTGCTCGTAGTGCGCGATCACGCCCGCGAGGGTCTCCTCCGGCAGCAGCTTGAACTCGTTCTCGCGCTCGACGAGCCAGGCGGGCTTCTCGTCGAGGCTCGCGATCCAGCCCTCGAAATCGTCGAGCGTCATGCCCTCGGGCAGCTCGAAGCCCTCCTCCGCCGAGGCGCCGTGCACCGCGAAGCGCATCCAGCCCTCCTCGACCTTGGCCACGTGCTTGATCAGTCCGCCGAGGCAGAGCTGCGAGACCGTCGGGCGCGACGCCGCCTGCTCGTCGGTGAGGTCGCGGGTGGGGAACACGAGCCAGTGCCGGGCCTGGGCCAGCTCGGCGAGGAGGTCGGCGCGCTCGTCGGCGTCGGTGCTGGTCACGGTGGTCTCCTGCGCGGCGATCGTGGTCATCTCGGGCCTTCCCTCGTCGTCCCTGATGACACGAAAGCTACGGAGTGACGCGGACAGGTCCGGTCCGCGTTCCCGCGCCGACGAGAACGAGCTGGGGGATTTCCTGACGTTGAACGCCAGCGTGGCCCCCACGCTGGCACACCCCGTGCGCCCGCCGCGGGCCCGCGG
Organism: uncultured Actinomycetospora sp.; assembly: GCA_902805495.1. Lineage (GTDB taxonomy): Bacteria > Actinomycetota > Actinomycetes > Mycobacteriales > Pseudonocardiaceae > Actinomycetospora. The sequence continues at coordinate 5,223 of CADCTH010000312.1, read as the reverse complement.
CTCAGCGGAAGCGGTCGAAGACCTGCTGGCGCCAGGCGGAGCGGCTGACCAGCTCGCCCATGTCGTCCTGGTAGCGGCGACGCATCGCCGTCCAGGCCCGGCCCACCTCGGCGTGCAGCGCCACCGACTCGCGCAGCATCGCCCAGAACATCTCGCGGTCGCGCTTGCGGAAGGTCACCCCGGAGCCGTCGGACGTCGTCACCGTCGCCCCGTCCAGGCGCGAGAGCAGGAACCACTGGCCGTGCTCGGCGGGGACGTCGCGCTGCGGGCGCTCGTGGGCGTGCGGGTCGACGGGGCGGACCTGGTGCGCCAGTCCCCGCGCGAGGGCCGTGACCTGCGCCAGCCGGCCCGCCGGGGGCTTCGGCCAGAGCTGGGACTCGCGCGCGCCGATCTGCGGGCGGGGCAGGTCGCCGGCGTCGCGGTGCACCGTGCCGTCCGGGAACTCCGCCCGCGTCGCCCGCACCGCGCCCAGCGCCGTCGGCAGCGCCCCGAACAGCGCCTTCGGCCCGGACAGGAAGTCGCGCATCGCCATGTGGTGCAGCGCGATCGTCGAGTACTCGAGCAGGAACAGGTGCCGCAGCGTGCGCTTGAGCGAGTCGGCGAGCATCGCCCGCGGGTTGCCCGGACCGTGCAGCGCGGCGACCACGAGGCGGTTGCGCACGTGGAAGTACGCCTGCCAGTCGGAGCTGTCGTCCTTCTCGACGAAGCTCATGTGCCAGATCGCGACGCCGGGCACGGTGGCCGTCGGGACGCCGTGGCTGCCCGCGCGCAGGCCGTACTCGCAGTCGTCCCACTTGATGAACAGCGGCAGCGGCAGCCCGATCCGCTCGGCCACGACGCGGGGGATCAGGCACATCCACCAGGCGTTGTAGTCGACGTCGACGCGGCGGTGCATCCACAGCGTCTCGCGCAGCGAGTCGACCGCGAAGTCGTGGTCGTCCTCGGTGTGCGGGGCGATCTGCCAGAAGAACGTGCCGCGGTCGACGACCTCGCCCATGGCGTGCAGGTGCGAGCGCGCCTGCAGCGAGAGCATCTGGCCGCCGACGAGCATCGGCTCGCGGGCGAACCGGGAGAACGCGAGCGCGCGCAGCACCGAGTCGGGCTCGAGGACGACGTCGTCGTCCATGAACAGGATCTGCTCGCAGTCGGTGGTCTCGAGCGCCTCGTACATGATCCGCGCGTAGCCGCCGGAGCCGCCGAGGTTGGGCTGGTCGATGACCCGCAGCCGCTCGCCCAGCGCCTCGGCCGCCTCGTCGAAGCCGGGCTGGTCGCGGACCTTGGACGAGCCCTGGTCCGGGATGATCACTGCGGTGAGGGCCTCGCGGACCAGCGGGTCCTCGCCGAGCGCGGCGAGCGTCGCGACGCAGTCGCTCGGGCGGTTGAACGTCGGCATCCCGACCGCCACCGCCGCGCGCCCGGGAGCCGCGCGGTCGGCGTACCAGCCGCCGGAGAGCAGTTCGAGGGAGCCGCCCTCGCTCGAGAGGTCGAACCAGATCCAGCCGCCGTCGCCGAACGGGGTGAGCGCGACCGGGACGACGACCTCCTGCTCGGCGCCGTCGCCGGCCTCCCCGACGAGCTCGCCGGCGAGGTGCGCGGCCACGCCGCGCGCGGTCGAGCGGTACACGTCGACCCGCCCGCGACCGCGCACGCGCAGCCGCAGGGCGACCTCGGTGAGCACCGACCAGCGCCGCCAGTACGCGGCCGGGAAGGCGTTGAAGTAGGCGGCGAACGACACCTCGCTGCGCTCGGGCAGGCGCACCGACGTCCGCGAGGTCACCTCGGCGACCCGCGTCCCGCTGCGCCGCACGTGCATGACGTACTCGTCGGCGGTATCGTCGAAGGTGCCCGGGCGGTGGGCGGTCGGCGCCGTGGTGGTCACCGACGTCGCCGTGCCCTCGTCGAGGTAGAGCGCGCGCACCGAGGTGGGGTCGGCCGGGCGCGGCAGGATGACGCGCTGCAGCAGCGCCGTGCCCGCGGGCCGTGCCGTCATCGCCACCGTCCCGCCGGCGCCGCGGCCCCGTGTGCTGTCGACCGTGCTCGTCACACCCACGACGGTAGCGGCGAGGAGCCTGCGTCCCCGGGAGCACCCCGCCCGGGCAGGACGCCGTGCACCCCGACGGGGACCTCCCGGAAGCTCTGGGGCTCGCGGTGGGCCGCGAACGTCGCGGCCCGGCTCTCCTCGAACTCCTCCGGGAGGGCGTGCACGCCGCCGTACTGCCCGATGTTGTCCGAGCGGCTGGCCAGCGGGACCAGGATCCGCCGGCCGGTCGCCTCCCGCATCCGGTCGATGCCGAAGTCGAAGCCCTGCCCTGCACCCGGCGTCGGGTCGCGTGCGGCGTCGAACCAGTTCGGCTCGAGCGTGTCCCGCCAGCGGTCCTCCCAGGTGCCCCACACCCACGCGCAGAAGCCGCCGGAACCCACTTCGTCCCCGGGTTGCGGCGCCGGCAGCGGCGAGAAGGCGCAGAGGGCGAGGACGGAGGGGTCGTCGCGGTACGTCGCGGCGCCGTGGCCGAGGTACTCGAGCACGTCGTCGGACACGACGATGTCCTCCTCGGCCATCACGACGAACGCCGCGCCGCCGCCGAACACGGTGGCCAGGGCGTGGTACGGGTTGGCCCGCACCCCCCGGCGCTCGGGGTTCACGATCACCGTGGCATCCGGGAAGGCGTCGACGATCACCGTGCGGCACTCCGCCACGCGCGTGCCCGGCTCCACGAGGAACGTCGCCGGCCAGGCGTCGACGCCGCGGACCCGGCGCCACGAGGCGAGCACCTCGGCGAGGTAGCCCGGCCGCTCGCCGGAGACGGTGAACACGAGGGAGCTCGGGACGATCACCGGGAAGTGCTACCCACTCCGGCGACCGCCCGCCCGTGACGTTCAGCAGACGCGTCCGGTGGGGCAGTTCCCCGGGTTGAACTCGCCGGTCGGCGCCGCCGGGGCCGACGTGTGGTGGGTGGGGTGGGTCCCGCTGTGCGGGGCGGAGTGCCCGCCCTCGTGGCCGCCGCCCGACGGGGCGGGCTCGCTGGTGTCGCAGGCCGCGAACGTCAGCACCGCCGCGCAGGACAGGGCCGCGAGCAGGCCCGCGGTGCGCGCGCGACGGGACGGGACAGCGGGCACGACGACCTCCACCGGACGATCACCACCTGACGACGGTGACCGTACGCAGTCGCCGACGAGGGCGAAGCAGCCGAAGGGGTGACGGGCTCAGACCTCGGCGAGGTCGGCGTCGTCGAAGGAGGCACCCTCGGTGAACCACGGGGCGATGCGGTTGTCGAACAGGGTCAGTGCTGAGCCGATCGCCATGTGCATGTCGAGGTACTTGTACGTCCCGAGGCGGCCGCCGAAGAGCACCTTGCGGTTCGTCGCCTCCTTGCGGGCGAGCTCGCGGTAGCGCTCGAGCTTGGCGCGGTCCTCGGCGGTGTTGATGGGGTAGTACGGCTCGTCGCCGTGCTGGGCGAACCGCGAGTACTCGCGGACGATGACCGTCTTGTCCTTCGGGTACGACGTGCGCTCCGGGTGGAAGTGCCGGAACTCGTGGATGCGGGTGTAGGGCACGTCGCGGTCGGCGTAGTTCATCACCGGGGTGCCCTGGAAGTCGCCCGTGGTGGTCAGCACCTCGGACTCGAAGTCGAGCGTGCGCCAGCCGAGCTCGCCCTCGCTGTAGTCGAAGTAGCGGTCCAGCGCGCCGGTGTAGACCGTGGGCACCTCGGCCGGCAGCGAGTCCCGCAGGTCGAACCAGTCGGTGTCCAGGCGGACCTCGATGTTCGGGTGGTCGGCCATCCGCTGCAGCCAGGCGGTGTAGCCGTTCACCGGCAGGCCCTCGTAGGTGTCGGAGAAGTACCGGTTGTCGAAGGTGTAGCGCACCGGCAGGCGGCTCACGATCGACGCCGGCAGCTCCTTCGGGTCGGTCTGCCACTGCTTGGCGGTGTAGCCGGCGAAGAACGCCTCGTAGAGCGGGCGGCCGACCAGCGCGACGCCCTTCTCCTCGAAGTTCGCCGCGTCGGCGACGTCGATCTCCGCGGCGTGCTCGGCCACCCAGGCGCGGGCCTCGTCCGGGCTCATCGCGCGGCCCGCGTACTCGCAGATCGTCGCGAGGTTGACCGGCATCGGGTAGACGCGGCCCTCGTAGATGGTGAAGACGCGGTGCTGGTAGCCGGTGAAGTCGGTGAACCGGTTGACGTACTCCCAGACCCGCCGGTTCGACGTGTGGAACAGGTGCGCGCCGTAGCGGTGCACCTCGATCCCGGTCTCGGGGTCGGGCTCGGAGTACGCGTTGCCCCCGAGGTGCGAGCGGCGCTCGACGACGAGCACGCGCTTGTCGAGCTCGGTGGCGGCCCGCTCGGCCACGGTCAGCCCGAAGAAGCCCGAGCCGACGACGACGAGGTCCGGATCCCTGGTCACGCAGTCGACGGTAGCCGGGACGGTGCGTCGCGGCCGGTGCGGGTATCCGTGCCGATGCCCACCATCGAGCGCACCGTGCACTCGCCCGCCCCCGTCGGCACCGTGCAGGCGTACCTCCGCGACGTCGCCAACACCGAGGAGTGGGACGCCCCCACCATCTCCTGCGAGCCGCTGGATCCGTCCACCCCGGTCGGGGTGGGCAAGCAGTGGCGCAACGTCTCGGAGTTCCGCGGCAAGCGCACCGAGCTCGTCTACACCCTCGAGCTCGACGAGCCCGGCCACCTGCGCATCCGCGGCGAGAACGAGACCGTGACCAGCCAGGACGACATCACGATGGTCGCCGACGGGCCGGGCACGACCGTGACCTACCGCGCGGAGATCCACCCGAAGGGCGCCAGGAAGGTGGCCGAGCCGCTGCTGTCGCCCGCGCTCGGGCGCCTGGGCGACGACGCCGAGCAGTCGCTGCGGGACGCCCTCGGGCGCCTCCCCGTGCCGCAGGACCGCTAGGACGACGTCGGCGGTGGGCAGCCGGCCACGGGCGGACCAGCGCCGAGGCGTCCGGCCATCCACGGCAGCGAGTCGGCGAACGCGCGGGAGAAGACGTCGAAGGTGTGCCCGCCGCCGGGCACGACGACCTCGCAGGTCGCGATCCCCGCACGGCGGGCCTCCGGCACCAGGCGCTGGGCCGCGGCGTAGGGCTCGGTGTCGGCGTCGCCCACCTCGAACCAGCCGCCGAGCTCGGGGAAGCGGCGACCGGTGAGCAGCGACGACGGCTCGTGCGCGGCGAACGCCTGCTGCGACCCCCCGAACAGCTGGGCGACG